>NZ_PQMX01000068.1:0-32754 GCF_004368385.1 Burkholderia sp. B10
CCGCCCACCCCAAACGAAAACGCGCCGCGTCCAGCGCGGCGCGTTCGCGTGTCGCGGCGCTTACGCGCCGAGTCGGGCCGGCTTCATCTTCGGCGTGAGCGCGTGCATGATCGCGAGCGCGAGCAGGTACGCCAGCGCGCCGATCGCGAACAGCACCCAGTAGTGGCCCGTGCGCTGCAGCACCTGCCCGATCACTTCCGAGAACAGCACGCCGCCGATCGAACCGGCCATCCCGCCGATGCCCACCACCGACGCGACCGCGCGGCGCGGAAACAGATCGGATGCCGTCGTGAACAGGTTCGCCGACCAGCCCTGATGCGCGGCCGCGGCAAGCCCGACGATCGTCACCGCGATCCACAGGCTCTGCACCTGCGACACGAACGCGATCGGCAGCACGCAGCACGCGCAGACGAGCATCGCCGTCTTGCGCGCGCCGTTCACGCTCCAGCCCGCGCGCAGCAGCGCCGACGACAGCCAGCCGCCGCCCACGCTGCCCACCGTGGTCAGCGCATAGATGCACACGAGCGGCAGGCCGATGTGCTGCATGTCCATCCCGCGCGACTCGTTGAGCCACTTCGGCAGCCAGAACAGATAGAACCACCACACCGGGTCGGTCAGGAACTTGCCGATCAGGAATGCCCAGGTTTCGCGCTTGCGGATCAGCTCGCCCCAGCGCGGCGCGCCGGCATCCGCGTTGGCCGCGTCGAGCGCTTCCGCTTCGTCGCGCGGCTCGTCGTATTCGGCGGCGAGCGCGCCCGTGTCGGCCGTGCGGTACAGCACCAGCCACACCGCGAGCCACACGATGCCGATCGCGCCGATGATCACGAACGCCGCGCGCCATCCGTAGGCCAGCGCGATCGCCGGGATGATCGCCGGCGCGAACACCGCGCCGATGTTCGCGCCCGAGTTGAAGATGCCGGTCGCGAGCGCGCGCTCGCGGCGCGGAAACCATTCGGCCGTCGTCTTGATCGCGGCCGGAAAGTTGCCGCCCTCGCCGATCCCCAGCAGCGCGCGCACCGCGGCGAAGCCCATCACGGAGCCGACCGCCGCATGCAGCATCGCCGCAATGCTCCACATCAGCATCGCGGCCGCGTACGAGATGCGCGTGCCGAGCCAGTCGACGATGCGCCCGAAGCCCAGCAGGCCGATCGCATAGAACGCGGTGAACGCCATCACGATGCGGCCGTACTGCACCTGGGTCCAGCCGATGTCGTGCTGCAGCATCGGCGCGAGCAGGCCGAGGATCTGCCGGTCCATGTAGTTGATGACCGTCGCGAAGAACAGCAGCGCACAGACGGTCCAGCGGTAGCGGCTGGCGACGGCGCGCACCGCGCCGACAACGGCAGATTGCATGAGTGTCTCCGATGCGCGGCCGCGCCCGTCGCGCCGACTGTCGATACGTAGTCCGTAACCGGCGACGGGCGCCGCGGCGAACCGCAACTGCGCAGGCATCGCGCAGCCGCTATTTCACCGATGGGTGGAAAACGTTTTTCCAAGCATAGGCCGCCGGTCGGGGCGATGTCAGTCCGGGATTTCGATGAGTCATCTCAAATTCGATCGCGCAAAAAGAGATGACCGTTTCGCAAAGTGCACATCAATCGTTTTCCGCGATGCGCGTGCGGTGAAACGGGGTCGTGACGGAGCCCGTGCGCGCGGATGCGCAAGTCAGCGTTCGGCCGGAAACTGCGCTGCGGATCGTTTAAAGTCATCGGATGTATGCCGATCCCGCTCCGCTGTCTGCTACGACACGATGCCTTCGCGCAATCGCTGCCTCAACGGCGGGTTCGGATGTGCGTATCGTCGCCCTAGGTGGAGCGCCACATGGTCCGCTGCGTAAACGCGCCGAATGCGTTCGCTGCCGGCGCCGCGGCGCGCAATAGCGTGCATATGCCGCGCTACGCGAGCCAACGCCCTCAAGGAGAAACTTCGCGATGACTCCCGCGCTTCTGATCCCGAGCCCGCTCGGCGACATCGCTGTCCGTATCGAGCACGATGCGCTGACCGGCCTGTTCTTCGTCGGCCAGAAATACTATCCGTCGCTCGCGATCGCCGCGGATGAGCACGCGCACGTCGCCGCTTCATCGCTCGCGCGGCACATCGCCGACGAGGTCGCCGAATATTTCGGCGGCACGCGCCACACCTTCTCCGTACCGCTTCAGCTGAACGGCACCGCGTTCCAGCGTGGCGTCTGGCAGCAACTGCTCGCGATCCCGTTCGGCGAACTCGTGTCGTACGGCGACGTCACCGAGCGCCTGGGGTTGCCGATGAGTGCGGCGCGCGCCGTCGGCGGCGCGATCGGCCGCAATCCGGTCGCGATCATGGTGCCGTGCCATCGCGTGATCGGCGCGTCCGGCAGCCTCACCGGCTATGCAGGCGGGATCGAACGCAAGCGCGCGTTGTTGTCGCTCGAAGGCGCGCGCTTCGTGCGCGGTGACCGACACGCGGCGCAGCAGGCGTTCGCGTTCTGAAGGCGTCGGATCGCGTGCGACGCGCCGCCGTGGGTCAATCGTCGCGACGCTTGCGCATTGCGTGCGCGACGCGCGCGTTCGCGTCGAATTTCGCGCGATGCGTCGAGAAGAACGTCCGCACGTTGCGCACGTTCGATGCGCCGGTGAAGAGGCGCCGCGCGAACGCATCGTATTCGGCGACGTCGGCCAGATCGGCCACCACGATGAAATCTGGCCCCGGCGACACGCGGTAGCACTGCGTGACCGACGGCTCCGCGCACACGTAGGCCTCGAACGCGTCGTAGTCTTCGGCCGTCTGCCGGTCGAGGCTGATCTCGATCAGCGCGGTGACGGCCGTGCCGATCGCGACCGGATCGAGCACCGCGATCTGCCGGCGGATCACGCCGGCCTCCGTCAGCCGCCGCACACGGCGCATGCAGGTCGGCGGCGACGACAGCGCGCGCTCGGCCAGTTGCAGGTTCGACACCGACGCGTCGTCCTGCAGGATCGCGAGAATGCGCAGGTCGAGATCGTCGAGCGTGATGCCGGCCATCGGCAGCTCCTTGCGAGATGGATGTGGAATTTAATTTCATCATCCTACCGCATTGCCGCATCGTTTCAGGATTACGCAAATTTTGAAATTTAATTCCATTTTGCTGCCTCTACTATCGCGGTCACGGACTCAGACAACGTATTCAGGGAGCGCGATATGTGTGGAATTGTCGGGGCGGTGGCTCAGCGGGACATCGTGCCCAATCTCGTCGACGGGCTGAAGCGGCTCGAATACCGCGGCTACGATTCGTGCGGGGTCGTGGCCTATCGCGACCGTGCGCTCGCCCGCGCGCGTAGCGTCGATCGCGTCGCGAACCTGCAGCGCGAGATCGCGGCGCAGGGGCTGTCGGGCTATACCGGCATCGCGCACACGCGCTGGGCCACGCACGGCGCGCCCGTCACGCTCAACGCGCATCCGCATTTTTCGCCGCGCGACGACAACGCGCGCATCGCGCTGTCGCACAACGGGATCATCGAGAACTGCGATCAATTGCGTGCGGAGCTGCAGGCGCACGGCTACGTGTTTGCCAGCCAGACGGATAGCGAGGCGATCGCGCATCTGATCGATCATCTGTACGACGGCGACTTGTTCGACGCGGTGCGCGGCGCCGTCGCGCGCTTGCGCGGCAGCTACGCGATCGCGGTGATGTGCCGCGACGAGCCGCATCGCATCGTCGGTGCGCGCGACGGGATGCCGCTCGTCGTGGGCGTCGGCGACGGCGAGAACTTTCTCGCGTCGGATGCGATCGCGCTGTCGGGCGTGACCGACCGCATCGCGTACCTCGAGAACGGCGACGTCGCGGACATTCAACTGCATCGCTACTGGATCGTCGATGCGGCCGGCCAGCGTGTCGAGCGCGCGGTACAGCGGGTCGCCGCGCACAGCGGCGCGGCCGATCTCGGCGCGTACCGCTACTACATGCAGAAAGAGATCTTCGAGCAGCCGCAGGCGGTGGCCGATACGCTGCTCGATGTCGCGTCGATCATGCCGGAGCTGTTCGGCGATGGCGCGTGGCGCGTGTTCAACGACGTCGACTCGGTGTTGCTGCTCGCGTGTGGCGGCAGCTATCACGCGGCGCTGACGGCGAAGTACTGGATCGAGAGCATCGCGAAGCTGCCGACGAACGTCGAGATCGCCAGCGAGTTCCGCTATCGCGACGGCGTGGCGAACCCGCACACGCTGGTCGTCGCGGTGTCGCAGAGCGGCGAGACGGCCGACGTGCTCGGCGCCGTGCAGGTCGCGAAGCAGCGCGGGATGATGCATACGCTGGCGATCTGCAACGTCGCGTCGAGCGCGCTGATGCGCGAGTGTGCGCTGCAGTTCGTCACGCGCGCGGGGATCGAGATTGGCGTCGCGTCGACGAAGGCGTTCACGACGCAGCTCGTCGCGTTGTTCCTGCTGACGCTGTCGCTCGCGCAGGTTCGCGGCCGGCTGAGCGACGACGACGAGAAGGCGCATCTGCGCGCGCTGCGGCATCTGCCCGATGCGATGGCGAAAGTGCTCGCGCTGGAGCCGCAGATCATGGGCTGGTCGGAGCTGCTCGCGCGACGCGACAACATGCTGTTCCTCGGCCGCGGGATGCATTACCCGATCGCATTGGAAGGCGCACTGAAGATGAAGGAGATTTCGTATATCCATGCCGAGGCGTATCCGGCGGGCGAACTGAAGCATGGGCCGCTGGCGCTGGTCAGCAACGAGATGCCGGTGATCGCGGTCGCGCCGAACGACATGCTGTTGGAGAAGCTCAAGTCGAACATGCACGAGGTGAGCGCGCGCAACGGCAGGCTGTTCGTGTTCGCGGACGTGGATTGCGGGTTGACGTCGGGCGAAGGGATCGACGTGATTCGGCTCAACGAGTACTACGGGCCACTTTCGCCGATCCTGCATACCGTGCCGATGCAGCTGCTGGCTTATCACGCGGCGCTGGCGCGGGGGACGGATATTGATAAGCCGAGGAATCTGGCGAAGTCGGTGACGGTGGAGTGAGGGGCGGTGGGGGTTTTGGCGGTCGCAATCAGTGAACGTATGATTCCTTGTCACCAAACAACCGCGAAAAAATCGCTGTGTGACTGCCGCATAGTCTCGCCACACTTGCCCGAATCGCGCGTCCGTGTCGCGTTCCTCCTGCCTGTCGCGGCGGACATCCATCCGAAGTCGACACGCAAGGCCGGGCTGCCCCCCCATTGACGCAAATCAAGCCCGTCATACGCGAGCCGCTTAGCATCGTTTCAGCAGACACAACCGGCCGTAAGGGGGCAGGACATGCAACGCTTTTCGACTTTTCGTGCCGCGTGTCTTGCGGTGTTGATGACGGCCTGCATCGTGATGCTGTCCGGATGCGGCTACAACGCCATACAGGCCCAAGACGAGCAGGTGAAGGCCAACTGGTCCGAAGTGCTCAATCAGTACCAGCGACGTGCCGATCTGGTGCCGAATCTCGTGAACACCGTGAAGGGATATGCGAACCAGGAAAAAGACGTTCTAACGCGGGTGACCGAAGCCAGGGCGCAAGTGGGCGCCATGCGCGCCACGCCGGAACTGCTGGCGGACCCCGCCGCGTTCGCAAAGTTCGAGGCGGCCCAGGGACAACTGACGTCGTCTCTTTCCCGGCTGCTCGTGGTTTCCGAAAACTACCCGCAGCTGAAGTCCGACGCGAATTTTCGTGACCTCCAGGCCCAGCTCGAGGGTACCGAAAACAGAATCGCCGTCGCCCGGAACCGCTACATCCGCTCGGTTCAGGACTACAACATCACGGTTCGCTCGTTCCCGAACAATCTGACCGCGATGGCGTTCGGCTACAAGGAAAAGCCGAACTTTGCCGTCACGAACGAAGCGGAAATCGCCAAGCCGCCGCGGGTGGACTTTGGTGCCGCGCCGGGGCCGGCGAGCGGAGCCGCAAATTGAAGATGGTTCGCGCGGCGCTGGTCGCCTTGGCCGTGCTGTTTTGGTGGAGCAACGCCGTCGGTCAGACGGCGCAGCCTGTACCGGCGCTCTCCGCGCGCGTGACCGACGCGACGGGCACGCTGTCCGATGAACAGCGCAGCACGCTGGAGCAATCGCTGAAGGATTACGAAGCACGCAAGGGAAGCCAGATTGCGGTGCTCATCGTACCGACGACGCAACCCGAGACCATCGAGCAGTACTCGATCCGCGTCGTCGAACAATGGAAGCTCGGGCGGACGCGCGTGGACGACGGCGTTCTGCTCATCATCGCCAAAAACGACCGGACGCTGCGTATCGAAGTCGGCTATGGCCTGGAGGGTGTGCTCACGGACGCCACGAGCAACCGCATCATCGAGGACATCATCGTCCCACGATTCCGGCAGGGCGATTTCTACGGCGGCGTATCGGCCGGCGTGGACGGCATCATGCGCGTGGTGGATGGGGAACCACTTCCGGCTCCCCGCCAATCTCCGGGGCCAGGCGCCGGCAGTCTATTGCCGGTGTTGTTCGTGCTGACGATTGTGGCGGGCGGTGTGCTGAGAACCCTCTTCGGCAGACTGGCCGGAGCCGTCATCACCGGAAGCGCAGTTGGATTCGTCGCGTGGCTATTGTCGGGCGCGGTTCTCGTCGCCATCGTCGCCGGCGCCATTTCCCTTGTATTCACGTTGATTGGCGCCGGGATGGGGATGCGCGTCGGCGGCCCCTACATCGGCGGACATTCAGGGGGGCAAGGTTCTGGAAGAGACATCTTTCGCGGCGGCGGCGGTGGCTTTGGTGGCGGTGGCGCGTCGGGGAGATGGTAATCATGGATTTCCGACGCGTTATCCGGCACCTGCTCATGACGAAATGGCGGGTCAACGCCGCCTTCCCGAAACCGACGCTGGCGAAGATCGAGGCAGCGGTAAAGGCGAGCCACGTCGCGCACGCGGGCCAGCTGCGCTTCGCGGTAGAGGGCGCATTGCATAGCGCCGCGTTGCTTCGAGGACAGACCGCCCGCGAGCGCGCGATTGACGTGTTCTCGGAGCTTCGGGTCTGGGACACCGAGCACAACAACGGCGTGCTCATCTACTTGCTGCTGGCCGACCGGGACGTCGAGATTGTCGCGGACCGAGGCATCCATTCGCGCGTCACAAGTGAAGAATGGGAAGTGGTCTGCCGCACCATGGAAACCGCATTCAAGGCTGGCAGCTTCGAGTCTGGCTCGATACACGGGATTGAGCTCGTCACCGAACTGCTCAAGAAACATTACCCGTCTCGCCGTCCTCCTCAGGACGAGTTATCCAGTAAGCCCGTCGTGATGTGACCTGCCGCCAATTCGATAACGCGGCGCGACCTGTGACCGGCTAAGGAAGCGCATGCCGCTCCCGCCGGCGACGACATGTCGGTTCGCGGATGCCGCTACGCGTCGTCACGATGACGACATCGCAACGCGCGTCACGTCATGCTAGACTTTTGCCCCATGTCGTACTGGCGCAAACTCTTCCTCGTTCTGTTCCTCGCACTGAGCCTTCCGGTTCAGTCGTTCGCTGCGATTGCAATGCAGTGCGCGGCGGCACATGCGGACGAAGACGTCGAGTTCGCCACTGGCGCCGGGCAACCGCTTGCCGAGCAGTACCATGAAGCGGCCGACGTACACGCGGCAGCTGACCACGGCACGCACCAGCACAGTCTGGCAGATACCCACCACGCGCACTCGTGCTCGACCTGCGTGTCGTGTTGCGTCGGCGCTGGATTGCCAACCGCGCCGTCGGTCGCGCGGTCGTTCGATTCCGCACTCACCGCTGTCTTCCCTTCCTCTTCTACCGCAGCCGCGTCATTTCTGACCGCTGGCATCGAGCGGCCTCCCCGAATCCTTCTCGTCTGAGCTTCGCGTCGCAGCGTGTGTGCTGCGGCGTTCATCTCGCTTTGGCGGCGCGTTCCGGCCGCCCGGCTGACATTCGACGAGAAAAAACATGCGAATCCTATCTGCAGCGCTGGTCGGCGCGGCGGCAGCATTGCCGACGCTCGTCCTCGCTACGACGTCCGTTCCCGACCCGTCAGACGCGGTAGCGTCGGTCCCGGCCGTTGCCGCCCCGTCGGCATTTGACGATTACCAGCCGTACGAAGACGGTGAGGCGCCCACCTGGCAACAGGCAAATCGGGCCGTCACGCCGGCACGCCCCAGCTCGAAGCGCGAGGCAACCTCCAGCAGCCCCTCGAACACGAGTCATCACTCGACACACGAGAGGGACGGCCAATGATCGAGCGACGCATTTCCATTCGGTTGATTGCCGGTGCCGTCGCGCTGGTCGTGCTCGCCGGCTGTACGACGTTTTCCAGGGATGGCGGTTTCAATACCGTCTCGACCACCGCATCGGAGCGGCTCGGGAAAGAGGCGCTGTTCGTCCGTACCGAGCAGGACCGTGACGCGGTCGCGCAACGCACGCGCGAACTGCTCGGAAAACCGCTGGCCATGGATGACGCCGTCCAGGTCGCCTTGCTCAATAACGCGGGACTGCAGGCGTCCTACGCCGAGTTGGGAATCTCGGAAGCGGACCTTGTCCAGGCCGGTCGCCTCCCCAATCCGGGCTTCAGTTTCAGCCGCACGCACTGGAGCGACAACTTCGGCATCACGCGCACGTTTTCCGCGAACGTGCTGGCCATCCTGACGCTGCCGCTGGCCACGCGCATCGAAAGCCGCCGCTTCGAGCAGACCAAACTCGAGACGGCCGATGCGATGCTCAAAGTGGCCGCTGACGCCCGCCGCGCATACGTGAGCGCCGTGGCAGCGGAGCAGTCCGCGAAGTATGCGGAACAGGTCAAGGACTCCGCCAGTGCCGGAGCAGAACTGGCGCACCGGATGCAGCAGGCCGGCAACGCCAGCCGGCTCGACTACGCGCGCGAGCAGGCGTTTTACGCCGACGCGGCGACTCAGGTTGCGAAGGCGCGGCAACAGGCCTTTGCAGCGCGAGAAAAGCTGACTCGCGTGATGGGCGTTTGGGGCGCGGCGACGCAATACAGCTTGCCGGAGCGGCTGCCGGACTTGCCCAAGGAGCGGCCGGAACTGAAGGACCTTGAGGTCTTCGCGATGCAGAACCGGCTCGACATCCAGGCCGCCAGGTTGCGCACGCAAGGTGTCGCGACGTCCCTCGGCCTGAGCAAGGCGACGCGTTTCGTCAATGCGCTGGAGGTCGGTTACCTCAACAACTTCGAGACGGACAAAGGGCACGAGCGCGGCTACGAAATCAGCGTCGAGATTCCGATTTTCGACTGGGGCAGTGCCAAGGTTGCGCGGGCGGAAGCGCTGTACATGCAATCGGCGAGCAAGCTGGCACAGACGGCCGTCGACGCACGCTCCGAGGTCCGCGAATCGTACGTCGCCTACGTAACGAACTACGACATCGCCAGGCATTACCGCGACGAGGTGGTGCCGCTGCGCAAGACCATCTCCGACGAGATGCTGCTGCGCTACAACGGCATGCTCGCCAGCGCGTTCGACCTGCTTGCCGATTCGCGAGAACAGGTCAATGCGGTCAATGGCTATATCGACGCGCTGAAGGACTACTGGCTCGCGGAGACCGACCTGCAACTTGCACTGGGTGGACGCCTCCCTCCGCCCGACCGTCCAGTAGACGCTTTTGCCCGTTCAACCCAGCAATCAGCGACGGCCGCAGCCACGCTCGCGGCGCCGCACACGCAGTCCGAAGGTAATTGAGATGGTGTCACGACGAACATTCCTGAGCGGCTCGGGTGCCGCATTGCTGGGTGCCGCGATGGTCAGCAAGGCTGGCGCGGCGTCGCTGCCCGAAGCGCCGACGATGGCGCATCCCGCAACGCAGCCGCCGCTTCAGCCGCCCGACGGGCGGCCCTACACGCCAGTGACGACGCTGAACGGCTGGTCATTGCCGTGGCGCATGAAAAACGGCTGGAAAGAATTCCACCTCACTGCGGAGCCGGTCGTTCGCGAAATGGCGCCCGGCATGAAGGCCAATCTCTGGGGCTACAACGGCCAGTCGCCCGGCCCGACGATCGAGGCGGTCGAGGGCGACACGGTGCGCATCTTCGTGACCAACAAGCTGCCGGAGCACACCACGGTCCACTGGCACGGGATGCTGCTGCCCTGCGGAATGGACGGCGTCGGAGGGCTCACGCAGCCTCAGATTCCGCCCGGCAAGACCTATGTGTACGAATTCCAGCTCGAGCGGCACGGCACGTTCATGTACCACCCACATGCCGACGAGATGGTGCAGATGGCGATGGGGATGATGGGCACGTTCATCGTGCATCCGAAGGACCGGGCGGTGATGCCGGTGGACCGCGACTTCGTGTTCCTGATGTCCGCATATGACATCGACCCCGGCAGCTACACGCCGCGCGTCAACACGATGACCGAATTCAACATGTGGACGTGGAATTCGCGCGTATTCCCGGGGATCGACTCGCTGCCGGTGCGCGCGGGCGATCGCGTCCGCATCCGGTTCGGCAATCTGACGATGACGAATCACCCGATTCACCTGCATGGCTACAGCTTCGAAGTCGTCGGCACCGATGGGGGATGGATACCGCCGTCGGCGCGCTGGCCTGAAGTGACGGCCGACGTCGCCGTGGGACAGATGCGCGCCATCGAATTCACGGCAAACCGGCCGGGCGACTGGGCGTTCCATTGCCACAAGTCGCACCACACGATGAATGCGATGGGACACCAGGTACCCAATCTCATCGGTGTTCCGCAGAAAGACCTCGCGAAGCGCATCAACAAGCTGGTGCCGGATTACATGGCGATGGGAAGCACGGGCGGTGCGATGGGCGCAATGGAGATGCCGCTGCCCGACAACACGCTGCCGATGATGACCGGCACCGGACCGTTCGGGCCGCTGGAAATGGGCGGCATGTTCACGGTCGTCAAAGTGCGACAGGGCCTCGGCCGAAACGACTACCGCGACCCGGGCTGGTTCAAGCACCCGAAGGGAACCGTGGCCTACGAATACACCGGCGAGTTGCCGGACAGCTGAACAACACAACAAGGCCGGGCATGACCCAGCCGTCGATTTCCTCACCTCAACTCTGGAGAACACACGATGAAAACTGCATTCGTTTCGATTGCGATGGGCTGTGCGCTGACCTTCGCTGCTGCAACGTACGCGGCCAGCGACATGGGCAACATGAGCATGGGCAGTGGAACCATGCAATCCGCCGACATGAAGGACAGCATGTCGCACGGCGAAATCAGGAAGGTCGACCTGGCCGCCGGCAAGCTCACCATCAAGCACGGTCCGCTCGAGAACCTCGGCATGGAAGCGATGACGATGGTCTTCAAGGTCAAGGACCCAGCCATGCTGTCTCAAGTGAAGGTCGGCGACAAGATCGACTTCGTCGCCGAAGAAGTGAATGGCGCACTGACCGTGGTGAAGCTGCAGAAGCAATAAGGACATCCAGCGGGGCGCCTGTATCGCGCCCCGCCCTCACCATTCGAGACGAGCAAGAACATGAAGACTCTCACATTCAGGCAGTTTGCCGGCCTTGCTGCGGCTGGCGCTATCGCAGTCGTGCCTGTCGCAGCATTGGCGCACGGAAAGCTGGAAAGTGCCGTTCCGGCGTCGGGCGCCATCGTCGACGCCGCACCGGAAGCGTTGCGGCTTACTTTCAACGAGGACCTGGAGCCGACCTTCAGCACGATAAAGGTCACTGACGCGAGCGGCACCTCCATCGGAAAGGAAAGAGCGAAGGTCGATGCTGCCAATCCACGCGTCATGACCGTTGCCGTGCCGAAGCTCGCGTCGGGTGTCTACGCCGTGCAATGGGCGGTGATGACCTCCGACTCGCACAGGACCAAGGGCACATACGCGTTCAAGGTGAAGTGATGAACGACGGGTTCCTCGGCATCCTGCGGCTGGTATCGGTGGCCATCCAGAACGTCGGCTTCGCCGTCATCGTCGGTGCCCTGCTCAGCAGCCAATGGCTTGCGCGCGGTGAGTCGACCTGGCAACAGCGCGTCGGCCGGCGTCTGGTCGTCACGCTTCGAGCGGCGTCCATCGTCTCGCTGCTGGCAAGCGCGCTGTCGTTCTGGGCGCATTGCGCGCTGATGAGCGAGTCGTCGTTAGTCGAGGCGGGCCCGGCCGTGTGGTCGATGCTTGCGGCAACCGGGTTCGGACATGCATGGCTGGTTGGCGCGTTTTTCACGCTTTGCATAGCCGTACTGGCATTCCTGCGGTCGGGAAACGAAACCCGCTTGCCGTTCGCCATATGGGGTGCGTTAGCGGGCGTCGCGCTGGCGCGCAGTAACGCCGGACATCCCGTCGACGCAGGGCTGTTCAGTCTGCCCGTATGGGTGGACTGGCTGCATCTGCTTGCCATCAGCGCGTGGGTCGGACTGGTGCTGGTTACGACTTACGTGGTTATGCCGCGCCTGCTCGATGCCCCGGGAAACGAACGGCAGACCAGCGCATCGTTCGTGCAGTCGCTCTCCGACGCATCGACTTACGCGCTGATCGTCCTGTTCAGCACTGGCGCCTACAACGGCTGGCGAGGCGTCAACGTTCCCGCCAATCTGTTGCACTCGATTTACGGGCAAGTTCTCATGCTCAAGCTGGCGCTCGTACTGCTTGGCGCCGCACTCGGCGGACACAATCGCTTCTTCGAGATGCCCACGCTTCTGTCGACATTGAAAAAGCCGTCGGAAGCGATTCCTGGGAGGCCGCTCCGTCGATTCGGCAGGGTGCTCCATGTGGAATCTCTCGTACTGGTCGGCGTGCTGATGGTAGCGGCCGTGCTTGGTTCGAGCCCGTTGCCAGGAACGACTTGAGCGACACAGCATCATCGTCCGTTCACGCCGGTGGTTCGCCCGTGTAGATACGTCGTGCTCGAGTAACGACCTTGACCGCCGGAAATCCGTTTCTCTATCTGGTCAGGTTCCTTGACCTTCCCATAGTGGGAAGGTCAAGAATGTGCATCATTGGGGCTCGAAATGGGCCACCAAAGGAGGCGGTCATGAATATCGGTGAGGTGGCGAAGTCTTCCGGCGTTTCAGCCAAGATGATTCGTCACTATGAAGAGGCCGGGCTCATCCGGCCCGCGACGAGAACGGCATCGAACTATCGGGTCTACACGGCCAAGGATGTCGAGGTCCTCCGCTTCGTGCGACGGGCGCGACATCTCGGCTTCTCGACTACGCAGATTTCGGCGTTGCTGGCGCTCTGGGAAGACCGCGAACGTCCCAGCAGCGAGGTCAAGCAGCTCGTGACGCAGCACATCGACGACCTGAACGAGCGTATCCGCGAACTCGTCGAAATGCGCGACACACTCCAGTATCTGGCCCAGCACTGCAAGGGCGACTCGCGCCCGGATTGCCCGATATTGGCGGAGTTGGCCAGGCAAACGCATTGCGACTGACTCAGGACAGAGGCCGGGCCTCGCACCCGGGTTCGAATAACACCGAATCAGTGCCGATAGCGAAGGAGCGTCAAGATGAACAGTCAACGTGAAGACGATGGGGCACCTCAGCAGCCGGTTTCAGCGCACTCGTCAGACGGACATCATGCCCATGGCACGCGTGGGCACCAGCATGCCGTCGAACACGAAGATGACGCGCATGCGCATCTCCACGGGGGAGACCGCGACCACGGTGGTACGGGGGCGCAACTCCACGACCCCGTATGCGGGATGCCGGTCAGGCAGACATCACGCTTTCGCAGTGAATACGACGGGAAGCCATACTTCTTTTGCAGCGAGGCCTGCCTGACGAAATTCCAAGCGGCTCCGTCGAAATACGTCGCGCCATCGAGTGCTGCGGCATCGCCTGCTATGCCGGAGGGCACCATCTACACGTGCCCGATGCATCCGGAAGTCCGTCAGGACCATCCGGGGCAGTGCCCGAAGTGCGGCATGACGCTCGAGCCAATCCTGCCGAATCTGGACGAAGGTGAAAATCCCGAACTGGTCGATTTCCGGCATCGATTCTGGTGGACGCTGCCACTGACGGCCATCGTTTTCATGCTGGCGATGTTCGGCCACCAGGTCGAACTGATGCCGTCGTCGACCGAGAACTGGGTCGAATTCGTTCTCTCCTCGCCAGTCGTCCTGTGGGCCGGCTTCCCGTTTTTTGTTCGGTGTGTGCGTTCGTTCATCAATCGCAGCCCGAACATGTGGACGCTCATCGGGCTCGGGACTGGAGCCGCTTACGTTTACAGCGTCATTGCGACGGTCCTTCCCGACCTGTTTCCAGCGACGTACAGCGCGCACGGCCGTGTCAGTGTGTATTTCGAAGCCGCTGCGGCGATCATCTCTCTGACGCTTCTGGGGCAATTGCTGGAGCTGAAAGCGCGTTCGCAGACGTCTGCAGCCATCAAGGCGCTGCTGGGCCTCGCCCCGAAGACGGCTCGCCGCATCAATCCGGATGGCGCCGAAGAAGACATCCCGCTGGGCCACGTGCAGGTGGGCGATCTGCTCCGTGTTCGCCCCGGCGAGAAAGTCCCCGTGGATGGCGTCGTAACCGACGGCACGAGCTCGTTGGACGAGTCGATGATTACCGGCGAGCCCATTCCCGTCACGAAGCGCGTCGGAGACCACGTCATTGGTGCAACGATGAATGCGGCCGGCAGTCTGGTCATCCGGTCGGAGAAGGTCGGCTCCCAGACGGTGTTGTCGCAAATCGTGCAGATGGTCGCGCAGGCGCAGCGTTCGCGCGCGCCCATGCAGCGAATGGCGGACAAGGTTGCAGGCGTGTTCGTCATCGGCGTCGTGAGCGCCGCCGTTTTGACGTTCTTCGTGTGGGGCCTCGTCGGACCCGAGCCCAGCTGGGTATTCGGCCTCATCAATGCGGTCGCGGTGCTCATCATTGCGTGCCCTTGCGCGCTCGGACTTGCAACGCCGATGTCCATCATGGTCGCAAGCGGCAAGGGGGCATCGAGCGGGGTGCTCTTCCGCGACGCGGCCGCCATCGAGAACCTGCGCCAGGTCGACGTTCTCATCGTGGACAAGACGGGAACCCTGACCGAGGGCCGTCCCGCGTTCGAGCGCACCGCAGCGGCAAATGGATTCACCGACGAGGAGGTGCTGCGGCTGGCCGCCAGTCTGGACCAGGGTAGCGAGCATCCGCTGGCTGCCGCCATCGTGAAAGCTGCACGCGAGCAAGGTCTTGCGCTGGACCGGGCGGAGGCCTTCGAATCTGCGACAGGCATCGGTGTGCGCGGGCTGGTTGCGGGGCGGCGACTGGCGCTCGGCAATACCGCGTTGATGCAGGCCGGCCAGGTGTCCGTCGAGCCGCTGGCGCAGGAAGCAGACCGTATGCGCGCACAAGGCGCCAGCGTCATGTACTTGTCGGTCGATGGGCGCCTGGCCGGACTGTTGGCGGTCGCCGATCCAATCAAGACAACCACACCGGAAGCGCTCGCGACATTGAGGGAAAACCGCATCCGCGTCGTGATGGCGACAGGCGATGGCGTGGTGACGGCCAGGGCTGTTGCTGAAAAACTCGGTGTCGATGAGTTTCATGGTGAGGTCAAGCCGGCCGACAAACTCGAACTGGTGACGAGGCTTCAACGTGCCGGACATGTTGTGGCAATGGCCGGAGACGGCATCAACGATGCACCGGCGCTCGCGAAGGCGGATGTCGGCGTGGCCATGGGAACCGGCACCGATGTCGCCATGAGCAGTGCGCAAGTCACGCTCGTCAAGGGAGACTTGCGTGGTATCGCGCGCGCTCGGGAACTGTCCGAAACAACCGTCCGGAACATGAAGCAGAACCTCGGCTTCGCATTTGTCTACAACGCACTCGGCGTCCCGCTGGCAGCAGGCGCGCTGTATCCATTCACCGGCTTGCTGCTCTCGCCGATGATTGCAGCGCTGGCGATGAGCCTGAGTTCGGCATCCGTTATTTCAAACGCGCTACGGTTGCGCAATGCGAAGATTTAGTGTGCTCACGCGTTCGCCGGGATTGTGAAGCGTGTCAACCGTGACCGGAGCCGAATTCACCCGTTCTTGGCACCCGGAATCGATAGCACGTCTACTCGCGGCAAGTGGCGCGCTGCACCTTGCGCGCTCAAATCTTCAACGTCGTCGACAGGTATTTGAACACCGTCGAAACGCGCCGCAGATGCCGCGACTCCCGGTGAGTCAGCACCCATAGCTCGGTCTGGCAGTCGTGCAGGACATCGGTCAATTGCACGAGGTCGGAGCGGCCGCGGGTCAGGAACGTCGGCAGGATGCCGACGCCCATGCCGAGGGCGACCAGCTCCATCACGGTCAGGATGCTGTTGACCTTGTAGTGCGGCACCACTTTCCTGAAATGACGCTTGCGCCAGATGACCGACGGATGGCCCGGCAGCGCGTCGTCCGGCGCGATCCAGCGTACCTTGCCCGCCGTGACGTCGTCATAACTGCGCGCGGCCTCGTAGTGCTTCGACGCAAAAAGCGCTACGTCAATGGGACCGACATGCTTGCCGACGAGATATTCCGGTGGCTCCTTCGTCGCACGCACGGCGATATCGGCATCGCGGCGCCCGAGGTCGGCGATCTCGTTGCCCGTGTGCAATTCGTACGCAAGCCGCGGATGTATGGCCTCCAACTGCTTCAGTGCCGGCCCGACCAACCCGTGCAGGATCGTGTCGGTGGTCGTGATGCGCACCGTGCCGCCCACCTGCTCGGGCGCTTGTTGGGCGATCGAGCGGGCCGATTCGACCTGCACTTCCACTTGCTCGGCGTGTTCCGCGAGCGCCAGCCCGATTTCCTTCGCGCGATAGCCGGAACGGGTCCGTTCGAACAACTGCTGCTGCAGGCCGCGCTCGATTCGCCGCAGATTGCGAAACACCGTCGATGCGTCCACTTGCAGTCGCTCGCCCGCCTGAACGAGCGTGCCCGTGCGGAAAAGTGCCAGGATCGTTTCGAGATCTGCCGCGCTGAGCTTGTATGGCATCCAGTTGTCTCCCGTGCATTGCATTTTTGCATTCACTCTTTGTAATTATGCTTATTATTCAAGCATATCCGCAATGCTAAATTCGGTCCCGCTTTGCCAACTCTCGCAATGGGTACCGATATGAATCAATCGATTTCAACAAATGCCAATGCCGCCGCCTATGGCGCGTTGCTGCTCCGAGTGGCATTGGGCGTCATGTGGATCGCCCATTCACTGCTGAAATTGCTGGTCTTTACCCTGCCGGGCACCGCGCAGTATTTCCAGAGCGTCGGCTACCCCGGCTTCCTGGCCTATCCGGTCTTCACTGCCGAGTTCGCCGGCGGGATCGCGCTCGTGCTGGGCGTCTATGCGCGCCAGGTTGCATTGCTGCTGGTGCCGATCATGGTGTGCGCGACGCGTGTGCATTTGTCCAATGGCTGGGTGCATACGAGCCAGGGCGGCGGCTGGGAATACCCGGTGTTCCTCATCGTCGCGTCCGTCGCGCTGTGGCTGCTCGGCGATGGCGCGCTCGCGGTACGCCGCAGCGAGCGCTTCGCGCTTGGCGCGGCCTGACGGAGCGAGGCATCGACATGAGCACGCTCCAATACCACCTCGTCAGCCACGTGCTTTGCCCGTACGTCCAGCGCGCCGTCATCGTGCTGACCGAAAAGGGTGTGCCGTTCGAACACACGGATGTCGACCTGAGCAACAAGCCAGACTGGTTTCTCAGGATTTCTCCGCTCGGCAAGACGCCGGTGCTGGTCGTCGATGGCGCGCCCATCTTCGAATCGGCGGTGATCTGCGACTATCTCGACGAGACGCTCGCGCCGCCGCTGCATCCCGATGCGCCGCTCGAGCGGGCGCGACACCGTGCCTGGGTCGAGTTCGCATCGGTACTGCTCAGCGCCATAGCGGGCTTCTACACGGCTCCGGACGAAGCGACGCTCGCCGGGAAAACCCGCGACATCCGCGCGCGATTCCAGCAGCTCGAAGACACGCTCGGCGCTGGCCCGTATTTCAGCGGCACGCATTTCAGCATCGTGGACGCGGCATTCGGGCCGGTGTTCCGCTACTTCGACGTGTTCGAACAGATCGACGACTTCGGGTTCTTCGCGGCCCTGCCCAAGGTCACCGCCTGGCGGCAACGGCTTGCCGAACGGCCGTCCGTGCGTGCAGCGGTCCGGGCTGATTATCCGCAACTGCTGATGGAATTCCTGCTCAAGCGCGGCTCGATGCTGTCGACGCGTATCCGCGAGCACGTGCTGCGCGTTCAGGATTGAATTGAGATCAGTTATATGTGCGCCGGCGAGGAACTGAAGCCGGCACAAGAATGTGCAGCCGTAACTTGAAAGACATCTGTTTATCGTCGCCAGCCGGCTGCTGAACGTTCTTGCGTCCGGTCACGGGTACGTGCACGACAGCGGGCGCGATGGTTTTACTTCTGCGCGATCGCTTGGCACGAAATCGTGAGATCGCGCGTGCACGGTTGCACCGCACGTTGCTTCGTTACCCGACGCCGGAAGTGAAAACCAACGTCGCGGCTGGAAATCACGGACGAAATGGAGCGCCAGGACACCAACCCTGCGTTCAGTGCTGCAAGCACATTGCGTTCGCGTCACTCGCGTCGAACTTTCGAAAGCTGGTGCAAGACCAGGGGCGCTGACGAAAGGACAACGCATTCGCCGTGTGCAGGAATCTCACGCGAGCTTCCAAGCCTCCCAGCCTGGCCAGCCACAACCCATCTCCTCCCGCAAACGGGCCGGTCCCACGCCCCCCTTACCCCCATTTAAAACCGTTCGGTTTAAAATCCCCGCATATCCCACCTCGAGAGAGATGACCCCCCATGGGCAGACCGAAAAAATTCAGCCGCGAAGGCGTGTTGGAAAAGGCGCTCCCGGTCTTCTGGAAATACGGCTCCGCCGGCACATCGCTTCAGCAGCTGGAACAGGCGACCGGCGTCAACAAGTCCGGGCTCTATTCCGAGTTCGAGGACAAGGAAGACCTGTTTCTGCACAGCCTGCTCTATTACTACGAGCATCGTGGCGCGCTGCGGATCCTCACCGCGGAACCGAAGGGCTACGCCAACATCGAGCGCTTTCTGCGCCTCGGCGACCCGCAAGACAACGGCTGCGTCGGCTGTTTCTCGGTCAATTCGATCCGCGAATTCCCGTCGCTGTCCGAGCGCGTGCGCGACGTGCTCGCCGCGTACCACCACCGGCTGATGCCGCAGATCATCGAAAACATCGACGCCGAGCCTCACACACTCCCCGCCGCAACCATCGCCACGATCGTCTCGGTGTTCTTCGCCGGCTATTGCATCGAACGCAATCTGCCCGAGCTGGCGGAAAGCGACGCCGTCGGCGCGTTCATGCAGGCGCTGCGCCTCCTCTGAAGCGCCACGCCGCGCGCAGCACGGACCGATAGCCCACCCTTTCTGAACCGATTGGTTTTTTTAATTTGTCCGCCGCCCGCCACTCACCCATACTGAACCGGTCAGTTCAATAAGCATCGATCCAAGCGGAGAGCAGCCATGGCCCTGAAGATCCGCCCCATCAATTTCGGCAACATGTCCGGCGGCGTGTCGTTCCGGGACTCCGGTTCACCGGCCACGCGCCGTGTGCCCGTGCTTCTGACCCACGGTCGCACGCACCGTTGACCGGCTGCCCCGCGCATCCATCCAGTTTCCCGGCCCGCATGCTCCCAGGCCACCGGCCTTGAAAAGGACCCACACATGACTACGCCCCTCCCCGCGCGCACGGCACGCGCGCTTCGCATCCTCAGCCTCGCATACTTCGTCCAGGCGACCGGTGCGCTCTCCGTCGTCGGCAGCCTCGATTCGATCTCGCGTCAGTGGGGGCTCGCGGATTCGCAAAGCGTCTACCTCGTCACCGTGTTCGGCGTCACCTTCGCGTTCGCCGCGCCGCTGCTGCAGGTCGGCTTCGGCCATCTGCCGCGTCGTCGCCAGGTGCTGCTCGGCCTGACACTGTTCAGTGCGGCGGCGCTGCTGCTCGCGGCCGCGCCGAATTACCCGGTGCTGCTGCTGTCGCGCGTGCTGATGGGCCTCGGTGCAGGCTTCATCGGCCCCGTGCTCGGCGCATTGGGCTCGAGCCTCGTCGAACGCGAGCAACAGGGCAGCGCGATCGCCGTCGTGCTGCTCGGCCTGAGCGTCGCCGGCCTGGTGGGCATGCCGCTGTCCGCATGGATCGCGCACGCATGGGGCGCTCGCGTGCTCTTTCTCGTCATCGGGCTCGCCGGCGCAGTAACCGCCGCGCTGATCCTCCGCCTGATCCCGGACACGAGCCAGGGCGAGAACATCGATTTCGCGACGGTTTCGGCGCTCCTGACGCGCACCGATACGCTCAGCGCGTTCCTCGTCGTCTTCTTCATCGCGGCCGGCGTCTACTCGACCTACGCCTTCATCGCGCCCATCATTCGCGACGCGTTCCATGCAGGCGCCAATACGGTATCGACCGCGCTCGTCGTATTGGGCGCCGCGGGCATCGCCGGCAACCTGTTCGTGACGCGCGCCGCGCGTCGCTATAGCGCCGAAGCGATGCTGTTCGCCGGCCTCGCATTGCTCGCGCTCGACCTCGTGTTTCTCCGCTTCACGCCGCCGAGCCTGCGCCTGCTGTTCGTCGCGCTGGTCGTGTGGGCGTTCGCAACCGACCTGCTGTGGCCGTCGCAGCAGCGCCGCATCGTCGAACTCGTGCCGCAATGGCGCGGCATCGCACTGGCCTTGACGGCATCCTTCGTGTTTTGCGGAATCGGCGTCGGCTCCGCCGTTGCGGGCTGGGTCTATCCCGCGTTCGGCCTGACAGGCTCGATCGGCAGTTCGCTCGCGTTCCTCGCGCTGGCGACCGGCAGCCTGCTCGTGTCGCGCGCGTCGGTCAATGCGAAGCGCAGCGCCGACGTGTCGCCCGCGCCCCCATCGCTTCAATCATGAAGAAGCCGTCGAAGCCACGCAGACCTCCGCGTCGCGCGGCGCGCCGCGACGATGCGTGCAGGCATCGCGGCCGTCGCTGGCCCGGTTCATCGCACAGCCGGGCCAGCGTTTCGCAGCGGTCGGCAACTGCTTTTTCCTTCCATTGCAGAAACTCTTACTCGCCATCTGCGGCTACTCGACCGCCGGGCGACCGACGACAATCCGGATGACCGTTGCGACCGCGTAAGCGCGTTCGCTTCTTCCTCTCGAGGCATGGCGATCATGTTGAATGCGTTGTCGACCCTTCTCGTCGGCGAGCTGCTCCTGCCGGGCCTCCTGATCTGGAAAGGCGGACCATCGCCGGAGTTCGAAGGATTCGAGCAAAAGCCTGCTGTCGTGGCTCGCCATGTTGTTCGTGCCCGCGGCTACCGGGCGATGACGGCTTTCGATCAGTTGGCGACCGACTGGCTCATGCAGCGGCTCAGCAACGCTCGCGACAAAACGGAATCCAGACATGACCTCTGACCTCGCGCCCGCATAGGCGGTGTTGCAGCAGCAACCTCTCTAGGGGCTGCTCGCGACATTGATCGCATATCTGCTCAGGCTGTCCGTGAATCAGGCGCGCGCCGCGGTCCCGCTTCCATCGCCACAATGAATAACGGCGGCCGGAAATCCGGCCGCCGTCCGTTTCAGAACCGATCTCGACGAGCTCAAATCAGCTTCTCGAGCAACACGACTTGGAGCGTCGCCTTACCGTCGAGCGCACGCGCCAGCGTCTGGAATGCCGGCGCTTCGCCATGCACGTGCAGCGCATGCTCATCCCGCCAACGCTCGATCATCGTGAAGCGATGAAACGCGTCGCGGTGTCGATGCAGCTCGTACTGCTCGCACCCGTCTTCGTTTCGAACGGCCGGTACTGCCGCCAACAGCGCATCTTCCACCGCCGCGACGTGTCGCGGATCTGCGGTAATCGTGGCAACCACATACTGCTTCGACATCGATGGCCTCCATTCGCCACTGGATCGTTTCGTGCGCGAGCGCGCGCGTTGCATCGCTTCAGAACGCAGCGACGGCGAGCATTCCGCACGACACGCAGCTGCGTCGCGATATCGGAGCGCACCAGCTCGCGAGCACGGCGTCATGCCGTGCAAATCGAGCCGGATACGCACGCGCTCAATCGACCGCCGGAAAATCCAGCGTCGTGTCGTTCACACGGTTTACCAGATTCGTGAACGTGATCGATGTGACGACCAGGATCGTCTCGATCACCTGGCGCTCCGTGAACCCTGCTTCCAGCACTGCGTCGAGCACGGCAGCGGGCACCGTATCGCGGCTCGTCACGATCGAGCGCACGAACGCGAGCAACGCATCGCGGCGCGCATCGCCGGTTGCGTGGCCGGCGCGGATCTGCTTCATCGCGTCCGGCGCGAGGCCGGCCATCTTGCCGATCATCGTATGGGCGGCCAGGCAGTAATCGCAGCCGGACAGCGCGCTGACTGCGAGGCGCACCGCCTCGACATCGGCCTGCTCCAGCGAACTTGCGGCGATCGCGGCGTCGACGTTCAGCATCGCCGCGAGACCGGCCGGACTGTGCGTGCCGATGGTCGCGTAGGCGTTCGGGACCTTGCCGATCGCGGCCTTGATCTGGTTGAACACGACTGCGGTTTCGCCGGTTGCTTCCGACGGCTTCAAGGTGGTCAAGCGGGTCATATATATATCTCACTAGGCTGGATAATCGGGAGCCGCCCGATGAAGGTCGGCGCAATAGCGCGGAGCGCGGGCCAATGCCCGCATTCCGAGCCTTTACTGCGGATCAAACGTGACAAGGATCGAATACGCGCCATCGCGCAATACCGATTTTTCCTTGCACTCTTGTCGTCGAAGCTGATATCGACTTCGTCGTCACGTGCGCATGGCAGACATCGCTTTGAATCGATCTCGCGCACCAACATGTGAATCGACACCGACGTGTGCGAGCGAAATCACCGGCCCGGTTCGCCCGGCACCAGGTTGTTGACCACGGACGTCACGCCCGCGACGCGCGCCGCACTGTCGCCGGCGAGCTGCACCTGTTCGCTGTCGGGCACGTATCCGGTCAGCGTCACGACGCCATGGCGGACCAGCACCCGCGCATTCACCGCGTTCAGCCCTTTCGTTTTCGACAACGCCCAAACGATTTTCCGCGACAGCGCCCGATCGGCAGCGCGTTCGGTCTTTCGTTCGGCCTTCTTCACTTCTTTCTGACTGACGACCGCATCAGAAGACGGAGCGGCATCCTGTTCCGCTGCATGGGCGGACACGCCGAAAGCCAAATACGTTACGTACAGTACCGACGCGACAATCTTCTTCATCACAGGCTCCTCAAAAGACGTTGGTGGAAATTCGACAAGGGCTGAAACCCGAACGAATGGTAGACAAGCGCCTACCCGCGCTCAATGGCGTATTTCCGAAAACAGCATTCACGCATCGATGATGGTCTGCCGCGCCCGCCCAAACGGCCGCTCTATACCTGCGTATAGGTGCGTTGAATGGTTGGAGCCGGTGCGAATACACCATGACGACGCCACGCGGCTCATCGGAAAGGCGTCGCTGCACGCGATTGCGCCCGCCGCGCTGGCCGAACTGCGTGCGCCGATTCAGTATTCATGCTGGATGAATTGAGTTTATGGGCGGGGCGCGTTGATCGACCCGCCATACGACTCATACACTGCATCGCACTACCTCGACACGAACGAGGAAGCGCATGCAGCACCGAGCCACCGGCATCACGCAAGCGGCTCATGCGCTTCCCCGGCCCGTGTCGAGCACTTCGACACCCTCACCGGAGCAACAGCATGACGCAAGCACATCAAGGCACCGCACTCATCACCGGCGCATCGTCGGGCATCGGCGCGATCTATGCGCAACGGCTCGCACGCCGCGGCTTCGATCTCGTCCTCGTCGCCCGCAATCGCGACCGGCTCAACGACTTCGCCAAGCGCATCACCGACGACACGCACCGCAACGTCGAAGTGATCGCCGCCGACCTCGGCGATCCTCGCGCGCTCGCCGAGATCGAAGCGAAGCTGCGCACCGACGCGAGCATCACGATGCTGGTGAACAACGCCGGTGTCGGCACGCACAAGCCGCTGCTCGAAAGCGACGTCGACGCCATGACGCGCATGATCGACCTCAACGTCACCGCGCTGACGCGTCTGACCTATGCCGCCGCACCGGGCTTCGTCGCGCGCGGTCACGGCGCGATCATCAACATCTCGTCGATCGTCGCGATCGGCCCCGAGCTGCTGAACGGCGTGTACGGCGGCAGCAAGGCGTTCACGCTCGCCTTCACGCAGTCGCTGCATCACGAGCTCGCCGACAAAGGCGTGCAGGTGCAGGCCGTTCTGCCCGGCGCGACGGCCACCGAGTTCTGGGACAACGGCAGCCTGCCGCTCGACAACCTGCCGAAGGAGATCGTGATGTCGGCGTCCGACCTCGTCGACGCCGCGCTGACCGGCTTCGACCGTCACGAGCTGGTCACGATTCCGTCGCTGCACGCAGCGGAAGAATGGGATGCCTACGACGCCGCCCGTCGCGTCATGACGCCCCATCTGTCGAACAGCACCGTCGCCGCACGTTACGCCGTCACGCACTGACCTCGGTCATCCAACTTCGCAACCGCTCAAGTCAATCATTCAAAGGAACCACGATCATGAAACTCACCGGTAACACCATCTTCATCACCGGCGGTACCTCGGGCATCGGCCGCGCACTCGCTGAAAACCTTCATCGGCGCGGCAACAAGGTGATCGTCGCCGGGCGTCGCCGCGCCCTGCTCGACGAGATCGCCGCCGCGAATCCGGGCATCGACACGGTGGAGCTGGACGTCGGCGACGCGCAGCAGATCGAGCGCGTCGCACGCCAGCTGATCGCCGACTATCCGACCTTGAACGTCCTCGTCAACAACGCGGGCATCATGCCGTTCGACGATGCCGCCGGTGCGCTCGACGATGCCCAGGCCGTGCGGCTCGTGAACACCAACCTGCTCGGCCCGGTGCGCCTGAGCGCCGCGCTCGTCGAGCATCTGAAGGCGCAACCGGAGTCGTACATCATCAACAACAGCTCCGTTCTCGCCTACGTGCCGCTTGCGTCCACCGCGCTCTACTCGGCCACCAAGGCGGCGATTCACTCGTACACGCTGTCGCAGCGCTTCGCATTGCGCGACACGAGCGTGCGGGTGCTCGAAATCGCGCCGCCGTGGGTCGATACGGACCTCGTCCACAAGAGCGGCGATCCGCGCGCGATGCCGCTCGACGCGTTCATCGCGGAGACGATCCAGCGTCTCGAAACCGCGACGACCGAAGTCGTGGTCGAGATCGCACAGCCGCTGCGCAACAACGTCGGCCCGAACGAGCATGCATTCGTCGAGCAGTTCAATCAGGCGCTCGCGGAAAACCCCATTCCGGTCGCGTGAGTCCTCGCGGATTCGATCTTTTGGACAACCTGAGGAGTCGCGTCATGGAAAGCCCCAAACAATACGAGTATCTGTTCCTCGGCGGCGGCAAGGGCGGCAAGTCGCTGGCGATGGATCTCGCGCGTAGCGGCAAGCGCGTGGCCATCATCGAGCGCGGGATGATCGGCGGTTCGTGCATCAACGTCGCCTGCATTCCGAGCAAGACGCTGATCCAGAATGCCCGCAACATGCATGCGTGGCGCTCGGCCGACGCGACGGCGCATCCGGTGGCCGACATGGCGCGGGTCCACGCGAACGTCCGCGCCGTGGTCGACGGGATGGTCGACGTCAACCGCCGCGCGTTCGAGCAGTCCGGCCTCGATCTGGTGATCGGCTCCGGCCGCTTCGTCGCGCCGCGGCGCATCGCCGTGCGCGCCGCCGACGGCAGCGAGCAGCTGTTCGAAGGCGAGAACGTCTACATCAACACCGGCACCGTGGCGACGATCCCCGACGTGCCGGGGCTGCGCGACGCCGCTCCGCTGACCCACGTCGAGGCGCTCGGCCTCGACGTGCTGCCGGCACGGCTGATCGTCATCGGCGGCGGCTACATCGGCCTCGAGATGGCGCAGGCGTTCCGGCGTCTCGGCAGCGAAGTCGTAGTGATTCACGACGCGCCGCGCGTCGCGGTTCGCGAGGACGAGGACGTCAGCATCGAGATCCAGAACGCGTTCGAAGCCGACGGGATCGCGTTGCGGCTGTCTGCACGCATTGCCAGCGTGGAGGGCCTATCGGGCACCGGCGTCACGGTCGTGCTCGCCGACGGCACGACCGTCGAAGGCAGCCATCTGCTGGTGGCGACGGGCCGGCGCCCGGTCACCGACGACCTCGGCCTCGATCTGGCCGGCGTCGAGCGCGACGCGCGCGGCTTCATCGAGGTCGACGACACGCTGGCGACCACCGCGCAACGCACCTGGGCGATCGGCGAAGTGGCCGGCACGCCGATGTTCACGCATGCGTCGTTCGACGACTATCGCGTGCTGAAAGCCGGCATCGACGGACGCGGCGGCAGCACGGCGTCGCGGGTGATTCCGTACGCGTTGTTCACCGATCCGGAGCTGGCGCGCATCGGTCTGAACGAAACGGACGCCAAAGCGCGCAACACGCCGGTCATCGTCGCGAAACTGCCGATGGCAGCCGTGCCGCGCGCGCGCACCAATGGCACCACGCGCGGCTTCATGAAGGCGCTCGTCGCACCCGACAGCGGCCAGATCCTCGGCTTCACGATGGTCGGCTCGGGCGCGGGCGAAGTGATGTCGGCCGTGCAGATGGCGATGATCGGCAAGCTGCCTTATACGTCCGTGCGCGACGCGATCCTCGCTCACCCGCTTCTCGCCGAAGGGCTGAACCTGCTGTTCGCGACGATCAAGTAAGCCGACGGCCGGGTTTTCCCGGCTGATCGTGCCGGCCACGCCGGCCGCCGATGCCGTCGCGACGCGTCCTGCGTCGCGACGGCATCGGCGCGTCCGCGCGCCTTCCACGTCCCGGATCGAAGCAACTGCACTTAGCGCGCTCGCGCCGATACGATCCGGTAGAATCCGCGGGCGAGTTCGAATGGCGCGCCGGCGTTCCCATCGATTGGGACGTCGGCGCGTGCGCCATTTCGAACTCCGAGAAAAACATGCCTTCGCCGACACCGACGCTCCGCTGCGGGCGCGTTGCCGGATCGCGGGCGAGGTCGCCGTTCTTCCACTCGCATCCAGTACCCGGCTGTGCTTCGTTGCCCACGCGAACGACGCGCACGCGCGGCTGTGCGTCGTGGCGCGGACACCTGAATTGCTGTTGGCATTCGACATCGACGACCGGAGGCATTGCCATGGACAGATTGACGCAGCCGTTCTCGCCGAGCAACGGGGGAACCTCTTGGATCTGAACGCGACGCGCTCGTCCGATCATCCGGTCGACGGCGGCGACTCGAACGACGCGGCGCGGGAAACGCGCATTTCGCGGCATCTTGCGCTGCGCATCCTGCCGATCTTCATGTTCGCGTACGTGGCCGCCTACGTCGACCGCATCAACGTCAGCTTCGCGAAACTGCAGATGGTGGTCGATCTGGGTTTCAGCGACGCGGTGTTCGGCTTCGGCGCCGGTACGTTCGCGCTGGGCTACGTCGTGTTCGAGGTGCCGAGCAACATGATCCTGCAGCGGGTCGGCGCGAAGCGCTGGCTCACGCGCATCATCCTGTCGTGGGCGATCGTTTCGGCGTTGACCACGTTCATCGCGACGCCCAAGCAGTTCTACGTGATGCGCTATCTGCTCGGCGTCGCGGAAGCCGGGCTCGTACCGGGCATCGTCTACTACATCTCGCAGTCGTTCCCGCGATACCACCGTGCGCGGGTGCTGTCGACCTTCTACGCGGCGCTTCCGCTGTCCGGGCTGATCGGCTCGCCGTTGAGCGGCTTCATCATGGAATACTTCGACGGCATCGCCGGGCTGTCCGGATGGAAATGGATGCTGGTCGTCGAGGCGTTGCCGGCGTTCGTCGCGGCGCTGCTCTGCTGGAAGTATCTCGAGGACGACGTCACCCAGAGCCGCCACGAGAGCGAGGCCGACCGCGCGTACCTCAGCCGCACGCTCGCCCAGGATCGGGCGCTGGCCGCATCGGCGTCCAACGACCAGATGTTCGGCAGCTGGATTTTCTGGACCTTCGGCGTGATCTACTTCCTCGACGTGTTCGGCATTTACGGCTACACGCTATGGGCGCCGACGATGATCAAGTCGCTCGGCGTCGGAAGGGATTTCGTCATCGGGCTGATCGCAGCGCTACCGAATGCGGTCGCGATGATCGTGATGATCACGGTCGGACAAAGCGCGGATCGTCACCGCGAACGGCGCCTGCATACGGCCGCGCTGTTCCTGCTCGCCGCGGCGGGGCTCATGCTCGCGCTGGTCTGGCATGGCAACCTGTGGCTGACCGTGCTCGCGCTGTGCATCGCCAACGCCGGGTTGCTGTCCGTGCCGCCGGTGTTCTGGGGAATGCCGACGGCGGTGCTCGGCCCCAGCAATGCGGCCAGCGGCATCGCGTGGATCAGCGCGATCGGCAACATCGGCGGCTTTTTCGGTCCGTACGTGGTCGGCGTGCTGAAGCAGTCGTCGGGCAGCTTCGCGCTGCCCGTATCGTGCATGATCGTGTGCCTGCTGGCCGGCCTGGGTCTCACGCTGGTGCTGCCCAAACATATCGTGAACCGATAAGCCGCAGCGCTCACGCCGCCGCAGCGCCTCGTGCAGGCGCGGCGGCCGGCAGCGTTACTCCGCCGCGGGATCGAGCCCCAGCGCTTGCGCGCCGAGCACGAATTCGGGCAGCGTTCGCGCGCCCATCTTGCGCATCGCGTGGCCGCGATGGATCTTCACGGTGATTTCGCTGAGCCCCATCTCCGCGGCGATCTGCTTGTTGAGCAGGCCGCTCACCACGTACTTCATCACCTCGCGCTCGCGCGGCGTCAACGTGCCGTAGCGGCGGCGAACGTCGGCGAGGCGACCGTCCGACTTGCGGCGCTTCTCGTCCTTCAGCAACGCATTCTGGACGACGTCCAGCATGTCCTGATCGCGGAACGGCTTCGACATGAAGTCCAATGCGCCGTTCTTCATCGCCTTCACCGACATGGCGACGTCGCCGTGCGCCGTGATGAAGATGATCGGCAACTGAAGATCGCCGGCGACGATCTGCTCCTGCAACGCGAGGCCGCTTTGGCCTTTGAGCCGGACGTCGAGAATCAGGCAGCTCGGCACATCGCGCTTGTCGAAATCGAGAAACTCCTGGGCCGACCCGAACAGCTCCACGCCGAGGCCGACGGAGCGAAACAGCCGGCCAAGCGCGTTGCGCATCGAGTCGTCGTCGTCGACGACATACACGACGGAGTTCGTTGCGATGAGATCGGGACCGTTGCTCATGGCTGCGTGATTCCTTCGACTGGTAGAACGAACTGCATCGATGTCCCCTCGTTTTCTTGTGATTCGGCCCAGATGCGGCCACCATGCCCTTCGACGATCGAACGGCAGATCGACAGGCCCATTCCCATGCCTTCCTTCTTGGTCGTGAAGAACGGCGTAAACAGCGAATCGGCGTCCTGCGTCTTGATCCCGTGGCCGGAGTCTTGCACCGTGATCTGCGCGTTCGCGCCGTCGACGAGCCGCGTCGACACGGCCAGCGTGCGCCTGCGGCCGGCGACGCCGCTCATCGCCTGCACGGCGTTCATCAGCAGATTGATGATCACCTGCTGCAACTGCACGCGGTCGCCCCGCACCCACAGCGACGGCTGGCAGCTCTGCGCGACTTCGACGCCGTGGCTCTGCAGCTCGCGGCGCATCAGATCCATCGATTGCTCGACGAGCGACGTGACGTCGACGAGCGTATCGTCGCGGTCGTTGCGCTTCGCCATCGCGCGGATCTGACGAATGATATCGGTAGCGCGCCGCGCGTCGTCGGTCATTTGTTCGAGCGAGTCGCGCACTTCTTCGAGATCCGGCACGTCGTGATTCAGCCAGCGAAGCCCGGCCTCGCCCGACGTCACGATCGCGGCCAACGGCTGCGTGACCTCGTGCGCGATCGACGCCGCGAGTTCGCCGAGCATCGTGACGCGCGTGACATGCGCCAGTTCCGCGCGCGAGCGCTCGAGCGCCTGCTCGGCCTGCCGGCGCGCCTCGATGTCGGTGTTGACGCCGTACCAGCGGCGAATCCGGCCGTCCGCGTCGCGCAACGGCGCCGCGCCGATGATCATGCAGCGATACTCGCCGCTGCCGAGCTGGACGCGCGCCGTCACCTCGAACGGGCTGCCGGACGAAATCGCATCGTGCCAGGCCGCCTCGAGCGTCGCGATGTCGTCGGGATGGACGATGTCGCGCCACACGTCCGCGCCGTCGCGGGTTCTGACGTCGTAATCGGTCCAGCGGCGATTGAGGTACAGCAGGCGGCCGTCTTCCGCCGTGCTCCACACCATCGCAGGGATCGCATCGATCGTGGCCACCAGCTCTTCCTTCTGGCGGCGCAGCTCGGCTTCCAGCGACTTCGCCTGCGTGATGTCGCTGTCGGTCGACAGAATCGCGACCGGCTGGCCCGACTTGTCGCGCGACACGATCCAGCGGCTGGAGATCAGCACCGTCTCGCCGTTCTTGCGCGTGCGCGTCAGCTCCCCTTGCCAGCAACCTTCGCGGATCGTCGTGTCGATCAGCTCGGCGATCGGCGCGGCGGCGGCCGTCTGCGTCAGCTCGTAGAACGCCGCGCCGAACGCTTCCGGCGCGCGCCATCCGTACAGACGCTCCGCGCCCTTGCTCCAGAAGCGGACGCGCCCGTCGAGGCCGTACACGACGATCGCGTCGTGCGTGAGGTTGAGCAGATCGACCTGGTTCTGCAGCATGGCTCGGCTGCTCTGATTGCGCAACGCGAGCGCCGACACCGTCACGATCGCTATGACGCTGACGATGCAGCGCGCGAGCGAACTGACCGCGATCTGATCGCTTTGCGCGAGCAGGAAGCCGAGCACGGTCAGCGACACGCAGGCCCACGCCGTGCCGACGGTGACCGTCGTGGACGCCACCGACGCAACCAGCAGCACCACCACGACGTACAGCACGGCGACCGCGACGTCGACCGGCGCGAACGCGTCGACGAGGAACACCGCGAGACCCAGCGCGATCGCGACCGCGTACACCGCGCGCGGGCTGGTGCGCAGCTGCGCGTCGACATTGGGGCCGAGCGCGGACGCAGGCACCGCCGCAAGCTCGGGCGGCGCAATGATGTGGTCCACACGTACGCCGCGACCCTCGCTCATCTGGCGATTGCTATCCATATCTCGTGACTCGGTAAAAACGGATTTCGGATTACTGGGGGCCGCTGTTCGCGCCGACGTCCTCGAGGCGCTCCTGGATCTGCGCCGGGTCGACCGGTTTGCTGAACACGCAGATCGCGCCGAGCTTCATCGCCTGCTCGCGCGTTGCGTCGGATGGGAAAGCCGTGATGAAGATCACGGGAGGCGCCGGTCCGCGCTCGAGAAGGGCCGCATACATCTCCAAGCCGGTGATGCCCTTCATATGCACGTCGGAGATGATACACGCGACGTCGCCGATCGGATCGGCGTCGAGGAACGCCTCGGCGGACTCGTAGACGCGCACGTCCCAGCCCAGCGAGCGGACGAGACTGCGCGTCGCCCGACGGATGGACCGGTCATCATCGACGATGGAAACAATACCTCGGTTCGGCATACCAGCGGTCCTTGACCTTCAATTCAGAAAAATGGCGAGATCGCGCATTCGAGGTCCGCGGGCTCGACCGCATCCTATGCCGCCGGCATCGGCCCGAAAACTATACTTCGGTATAACGCCGCGCCCGAACTGCATGCCGTCGCCTCGTCAGCGCGGCTCACGCCGTGGCCGACAGCGGCTGGAAGCCCGCTGTAATGAACGGCCGCTCGCTGCTGTTGCGCTCGCTGTTCGGCGTCCAGTACGGCGCCGCGTCGCGCCCGCCGTTCGGCGCCGACGTGTGGTCGAAGCTGGCGATTTCCAGATCGCGAAGCTGCGTCTGCATCCAGTCGATGAACGCGCGGATCGACATCGGCACCTGGCGTCGATCCGGATACAGCACCGAAATCGGCAGCGGCGCCGGGCCGTACTCGCCGAGAATGCTGACGAGCGTGCCCCTCGCCAACTCCTCCGCGACCATCCGTTCGCTCACCTGCGCGATGCCGACGCCTTCGACCGCGTATCGAACGGCCGAACGCACGTCATTGACGGAAATGCGCTCCGCCAGCTTGAGCCGCGTCTCGGCGCCGTCCACCGTGTAACGGAACTCGCGGACCGGACCGAAGCGCCGCGGCGTGTAATGGATCACGTCGTGGCAATGTAGGCTGTCGGGGTCGACGGGCGTGCCGCGCGCCTTCAGATAGTCGGGGCTCGCCACCGTCACCGCATGGAAGTGCCCGACGCGCCGGCTGCGCAGCGACGAGTCGGCCAGCTGGCCGACCACGACCGCGCAGTCGACGCCGTTCGCGATCAGGCCGTCCGCGTCGCCGCCGACGTCGACCCGCAAGCCCACTTCCGGATGGTTCGCGCGGAACACCGGCAGGAACGGCAACACCGAATGCGCGACTTCCTGATCGAGATCCACCGCCAGCCGGCCGCGCGCGATCTTCCCGGCGCCGCTCAGTTGCTGCTGCATCAGCTCGATCTCGCCGAGAATGCGCTGGCAGTGCTCCTGATACTGCTCGCCCTCCGTGGTGAGCCGGACACAACGCGTGGAGCGCTGCAGCAGCGTTGCGCCGAGATGCTCCTCGAGCCGGCGCACCAGCGTGCTGGCCGATGCCGCGCTGATGCCGAGCATCTCGGCCGCCGCGGTGAAGCTGCCCAGGCGCGCGACCTGGCTGAACACTGACATCGCATGCAGGGTACGGTCCATGCTGTTCTCCGGAATTCGTTGCGGTAGAAGGATTGATGTGAAGTCTAGAGAACAGTCGGGCCGCGCAATATCACCAGATGGGAGTTCGCGCCTTATACGATGGTGTTAGGGCGCGCACCGCGGATGGCGTGCGGCGGGGGTTCGGG
>NZ_PQMX01000069.1:0-31271 GCF_004368385.1 Burkholderia sp. B10
TTAATTTTTAAAGAGCATTTCTGCGAGGAACTTCGTGTTTCTCAGCAGCGCTGCGTTTTCAGCAGCAGAGAAGCGAGATTATGAACCGTCTTTCTTCACTCGTCAACAACTTTTTGAACTGCTTCGTCGCGACGGTGAGGGGTTCAGCTTCGTGTGCGCCTGAGTCATCACAACAACCCAACCGCACCGCTTCCCTTCTCCTTCCGCGCCGCGTTTCCGGTAGCGCGAAAGAGGCGTGATTCTATGCACCCGCCCCTCGCAATGCAACCCCTTTGTGAAAATATTTTGAAAAAGCCTCCTGGGCTATCGCGTACAGCGGCTTCCGGTGTCGTGCACATCACGCTCTCTCTATATATCGCCGCACGAACGAGGTACCCGCCGGATAAGAGGAAAGTCGGCGCCGCTATATCGAACAGCGGCCGCGCCGCGATTCGACCACGCGCGGCATTTGACTCACGCCAGCCATCAGGCTGGGACACAAACAACGACGTGCTCGCCGTCGCGTATCATGCCGCGATCGAACAACGCACTCATACCGACGATGGACAGCACCACTCAATCCGGCGACGCCGATCTTCGCGACGAATATGCAGCCCTGCGCGAGCGCGCCGTCATGCTCGAAGAACAAGTGCCGCCGCTCCTGCAACGCATTTCGGACGTCCTGCCGCGAATCAGCGGCGAGTCGGAGCTCGCGGACGAGCATCGCGAACGGCTCGTCGGTGCGCGCAACGCTGCGATGGTCTCGATCGAAAACTATCAGCAGGCGATCCCGTTCCTGCAGACGGCCGACTCGATCATCGAACAGCTCGACAAGACGCCGGAGCGCGATGAGGACGTCGAGTGGCGCGAATCGCTGCTGCAGCGACTCGACGAACTGATCGACGTAGCGGTCGTGATGATCGACGATGCGCAAACGTATTTCGAGCAGGCAGACGCCTGCGATCTGTCCAACATACCGAAATCGATTCTCGAAGAATGAGCGCCGCGGCCGGCAGGCAGACGACTCGCCTGCGCACGTCGCGCTTGCGGCCGCTCGCCACCGTTCGCGCCGTCAACAGCGACCGCTCGGCGCAGCTCCCGAAAAGGCTCACCTTGGCGCCGTGCGATCAGAGCCTCACCCGCACACCGCCGCGTCGCTACAGCGTATCGAGAACGATCGTCCGGTCGACCACCGGCACGCAGATATAGCCGCCCGCCGCATCCCCATACGCATGCGCGTTTCCATCGATCACGTATTGCGCGGTCAACGCGCAGAGCGTTGCATCGCGTGCGTCGACCGATCGAAGTGCGGTCACGTCGACCCCGAGCTGCATCAGTAATTGCCGGCGCTGGTTGCGCTTCTGCTTCGCCGAGGCGATCGCCTTGCCGAGCAACGCGCACGTAATTGCATACGGGTAAGTCTCGAAGCTCACGCGCCCGCCCGCATACCGCGCGTCCGTGAGCAGCGGATAGGTATCCGCCAGCGCGCGGTAAACGCGCTCTCCGATGAACATCCAGTCGAAGAAGCCCGACGCGCTCGCTACGGCCTGCTCGCGCGACGGCGTCGGAAAGCATGAAATCCGTTCGCGCGCGAGCGCCTGCTCGGCGGCCCGACGACCGCTGCCCGTCCACCAGATGCTCGGCGCGTCGACGCCGACGGCCACCACGTCATGCTCGATACACAGCGCGGGCAGCGCCTCGGGCGCGATCCGCGCCGCGCTATAGACGATCGCCGCGCCGCGCAGGATCACCAGATCGCATTGTTTCTTGTCGCCGCCCACGTCGACACCCGCCACCGCGGGCAGCGGTCGCGCGACGGATCGAAATCGGGCCGCCGGCATGGCCGCCTATCACTCGGCGGGCCGCGCGGCGTACGCGGCATCGAAGATCGCTTCAAGGCCGGGATGCACGCCGCGCATCCGGTCGACGACCGACTTCGCCCAGTCGAAATACGCGCGCTTGCGCTCGATCGGCCAGTCGGCCGGCGGATGCCGTGCGATGTCGCGCACATTGCAGATCTTGTCGGCGAGCTTCACGAGCTTCGCGCGCCGGCTGATGCTGCCCGCATGCTCGACCTGCAGGCGCTTGCGCTCATCTTTCGGCAACGACTTGTCGTCGCTGACTTCCATCACGATGTCCGCGACGTCCTTGCCGAACAGTCGCAGCAGTTCCTGCTCGGTGGTCTCCGTATCCTCGACCGTGTCGTGCAGCACCGCCGCGACGAGCACGCGCTCATCGTCGATGCCTGCCTCGTTGGCCAGCACGTCGGCGAGCGCGATCGGGTGATTGATGTACGGCGACGCGTCTTCGTCCTTGCGTCGCTGATTTCGGTGTTTGTCGGCCGCGAACGCGATGGCGGCTACCAGCTTGTTCATGTCGCTCCCTCGTGTGGCCGGCCCGCGACGAGCGGGCCGGCCGTCGGCATTTCGCAACCGCACATACTACCTGTCCGCGACGACCATTCCCACCTATCGGGTAGCGCGCCGCTCGCCATCACGCGCCGGCCGCCTCGCGCTGCAACGCCACCACGTTCACCTGCACGCCGAACACGTCGCGCACGAGCGGCAGCAAGTGATCGTGGTGGGTGAGGAACAGCACCTGCGTGCGCGTCGACAGATCGCGCAGCGCCTCGAGCCCCGCCTTCGCACGCGTATCGTCGAAGTTGATGAACAGGTCGTCGGCAACGAACGGCAAGCCGGGCCGGCTGGCAAGCTGCAATTCGAGCGCCGCGATCCGCAGCGCGAGGAACAGCTGGTCGCGCGTGCCTTCGCTCAGGCCCGCGACGTCCACCGACGTGCCCTTCGTGCGCCGCGCATACAGCGCGGGCGGCGACCGTTCGGTGTCGACGGTGAGCCGCGCGAATTCGCCGAGCGTGAGCCCCGCGAAAATCTCGCCGGCGCGGCGCAGCATCGGCCCCTGCTTCTGGTCGCGATAGCGATCGATCGCCCACTTCAGCAGACGGCTCGCCGTAGCGGCTTCGAGATACTGCTCGGCCGCCTCGCCCATCGCCGCCAACGCTTCCTGTCGCTTCGCCTCGGCCAGCGCCGCGTTGGCCTGTCCGTCGATCGCGCCGAACGCCTGCTGCGCGACGACCTGTTGCTGGGCGAGCGCGTTCAGGCGCGCGCCGATGTCGCCGAGCGCCTGCTTCACTTCTTCGAGCTGCGCGGGCACGTCGGCGATGTCCTGCTCCTCGACTTCCGCCTCGATCGCCGACTGGGACAACCCGTCGCCGTCGCGCACCAGCGCTTGCTTCGCGGCGTCCATGGCCTGTCGAAGCGCGCGCTGCCGATCCGAGCGCTCGGCCAGCGGCAACGCCGCATCGATCGTCGCGACCGCCGCCAGCTGCAGCAGCGGCTGAACGCGCGCCTGCGCACCGGCCACCGCGGCGGCCGCATCGGCCACCTTGTCGTCGGCCTGCGTCACCGCCTCGTCGGCACGATCGACCGCGCGTGCCGTTTCCCGTGCCGCCGCCAGCCGCACGGTCAACCGGCGCGCGACGTCCAGCCAGTCGTCGCCCGCCAGCCATGACGGCGCGAGCGCGCCCGCGAGCCGGCGCGCACCGGCCTCGAGCGCAGCGAGTTCAGCGCGGATCGCGGCCATCCGGTTGCGCGGCGCGTCGGCCGCAGCGAGTTCGGCCGTCACCGTCGTCGCGAGCCCGAGCGCACCTTCCGCGGCGGCCAGCGTGCCGGCGCTCGCGGAAAGCTGGGCGTCGGCAAGCGCCTCGAGCCATTGCGCGTGCCAGGCGTCATACGCGGTCTCGGCCTGACCGGCCCGCGAGCGCGCGGTCGCGCAGCCGCGGTCCGCTTCGCGCACGCGGTCCTCGAGGCTCTCCTTCTGTGCGAGCGTCTTTTCGGCCGTCTGCACGTATGTCTCGGCGATCGCGACGAGCGCCGCCAATCCGTCGGCGTCGTCGGCGCGGGATACGGCGCGCAGCGCCGAACGCAACGCGTGTTCGGTCGCGGTGCGCGCATCGCGGATCGTCGCGAGCTCGCGGCGCTGACGGTCGAGTTCCAGCTGCGCGGCCAAAACCGAATCGCGCTTCGCGAGCCAGTCGCTCATCGCCGCGAGCGGCATGCCGGGTACGCCGGCCGCCGTCGCGAGTTCCGCCCACGCGCTGCGATGCGCGGCGAGCTCACGCTCGCGCTCGTCCATCGCCGCCTGCCGGCGCGCGAGCACTGCGCGCGCCGACTCGACCTGCTGGCGCAGCGATTGCAGCGCGGCCGCCGCTTGCGTGGCGCCGAGCTGGGCGTCGACGAGTTCGTCGGCCAGGCGGATCGCATCGTCGACGGCCGGCGCACCGATGGCCAGGTCGACCGCGCCGTTGCGGACGTCGCCCCATGCGACGTCGCGGCGTGCGCGTGCGGCCAGCACTTCCGCGGTCGTGACGACCTTGTGCGTCTCCGCGAAATGCCGCTCCTGCAGTTCGAGCCGTTCGAGTTCTTCGCGCGCGCCGTCGCGTGCATCGCGCGCGGCCGCCGCCGCACTCGCGCGCTCGCTGGCTTCGTTCAGCAGCACGCCGAGCCGAGCAGCCGACGGCACATCGAGCACGCGCAGCGCGTCGACCGGCCGGCGCCACTGGCCGAGCGCATCGAGCGCGTCGGCGAGCGTGCGTTCGGCGGCCGCGATGTCGCGTTCGAGCGCCTGTTCCCGCTGAGCGCTGCCGCGCAAACCCTGCGCATCGGCAAGCGCGGTGCGAAGTGCCTGCGGCACATCGACGGTGGACACGCGCGCCAGTTGTTCCTGCGCGTGCGCGAGTTCACGCGTGCGCTCGTCGAGCGACTCGCGTGCGCCGCTCAGCGCCTGATGCAGCGCGCCGTGGTCGCGCAACAGGTTCGCGACCGTCTTCAGCGACAGCACGGTCGGCAGCGCCGCGCGCAGCGACGGCTCGTCGGTGGGCCAGCCGAGCTGCGCGGCGGCGGCCGCTGCCGCGGACAGATGCCGCTCGACGTCGGCGCCGAGCAGCAGCAGATCCTGTGCATGGTTCATGCAGGCGCCGCGTAAGCGGTCGAGCGCTTCGATGTCGCCGGCGAGCGCGAGCGCGTCGGCATCGGGAACGATCGCGTCGCGCGCCTGCCGTTTCGCGAGCAGGTCCGCGCGACGCTCTTCGAGCACCTTCTGCTCGGCAGCCAGATCGCCTTGCGCTTTCAGCAAGTCCGCGTACGCGCTGGGCGGCAGCTCGACGACGGCGCCCAGTTCCGCGAGCGCCGCTTCCTTGAAGGTCAATTCCTTCAGGTACGGCGCCAGCCGCCGCACGCGTTCGAGCTTCGAGCGCAGCGTTTCGAGACGACGCTGCTCGGCACGCGCCTGGTCGATCTCGTGTTCGATCGCGTCGCGCGCCTCCTTGCGTTCGACCCAGTCGCGCGTGCGCACCTGGACCGCCTTCAGTTCGCCGACCGCATCGTTGTATGAAGCCTCGGCCAGTGCGAACGCACTGCCGCTGCGTCGGGGCGCCCACAGCTCGGCCGCTCGCGCGTCGAGCTCCTCGCGCACGGGCCCGAGCGTGCCGACGCCGGCCGCGGACTCGAACAGCACCTGCCCGAGCTTGTCGGACGCATCGAGAATGCTCCGGCCGCCGTCGACGAGGCGCCCATGGTCGAGCCCGAACATCTGCTCGAAGAATTCGCGCGTCGCGCCGTCGAGAATCGCCGCGAGGTAATCGTCGGGCAGTTTGTCGTCGGCAGGCGTGCGCAACGAGCTGCGCCCGCGTGCGCGGTGAAACGCGAGCGTGCCTGCGTTGCCCTCCAGCACGCCGCCGATCCGCAGCTCGGGCGTCGCGTGCAGGAAGTCGAGCGGCGTCTGCAATTTCATTCCGAACAGCAATTCCGACACGGCGGTCCGGATCGTCGACTTGCCGGCTTCGTTCGGCCCGACGATCACGTGGAAATCCTGGCCGGCTGCCGGAAAGCGCAATGTTTCGTCGGTGAACTTGCCGTACCGGATCAGATCGAGTTGGCTGATGCGCATCGCTTATTCCCCCGTCGCGAGCCGCGCGAGCAACGCGGGACCGACCTGCTCGACGAGCGCCGTGAGTTCGCCGGCGCGCGCCATCGTCAGCAGCGGCACATCTTCCTTCACGTCGCTGCGCACCTTGCCGACGAACGGCTTGAGGTCGCGTTCGAGCAGCGCCAGGAAATCCGGATCGTGCGCGGCGTCGGCGAGGATCTGCTTCAGATCCTCGAGCGCTTCGAGCTGCTCCCGGTCGCCCTTCTGCTGCTCCGGCGCGGACGTCGCGAGCCGGACCTTCTCCAGCCACAGCCGATCGTTGCCGACGATGCCGATCTGGTTCAGCACCTCAGCGCGCAACTGCGGCGCCCGGCCGAAAAACAGACCGTGCGCCGGTGTGCGGCCGGTGACCGTGACGCGCACCGCACGCGGCACGTGTGCGTCGACGCTCAGCAGCGCGTCCAGCGACTGGCCGATTCTCTTCGACAGATCGGCGACGGTGAGGCACTCGGACGCGTCGACCGATACGGCTTCCCAGCGCAGCACGTCGAGATACAGGCGCTCGACCTGCGTGCGGCCCTGTTCGACCGTCACCAGCACCGCGCCGCGGCGGCCCGTCTCGCGGATGTGGCGGCCCTGCAGGTTGCCGGGAAACACGATGGTCGACGGCCCCGACCATTGCTGAAATTCATGCACATGACCGAGCGCCCAGTAGTCGTAGCCCTTCGCATGCAGCTCGGCGAGCGTGCACGGCGCATAGTTCGCGTGCGCGGCATAGCCTTCGAGCGCCGTGTGCAGCACGCCGATGTTGTAATGGCCGGGCACCGAGTCCGGATAGCCGATCGCGAGATTGTCGACGACAGCCTTGTCCTTGAAGCTCTGCCCGTGCAGCGCCACGTCGAGTTCCGGCAGCCGGAAAGTTTCCGGCTTGCGGTGGCCGAACACCGTCACGTTGTCGGGCAACGTCAGTTTCTTCGTCATTTCGCTTTCGGCATCGTGATTGCCGCCGAGCACGAATGCGCGAATGCCTTCCTTGCGCAAGCGCCCCATCTGCTGACCGAAGAAGATGCCGGTGTTGTGGTCCTTCCAGTCGCCGTCGTAGAGGTCGCCCGCGATCACGAGGAAGGCGACTTCCTCTTCGATCGCTCGATCGACGAGTTGCCGCAACGCCTCGCGCGAGGCGTTGCGCAATTGCGCAGCCGGCGCGTCGGGATAGGCGCTCAGGCCGTGCAACGGGCTGTCGAGGTGAATGTCTGCCGCGTGGATGAACTTCACGAAGAATCCTCTGGTTCATGACGATGGGCGATGCCGCGGCGATTGCGCGCTGAACGAAGCTCGCACCGTCGATGGGGCGATGCGCGTCGCAACCGCTGCGAGCGCGTCGCCCTGCGGGCGGGATGGTACCCGAAAGCCGGCGCGCGGCATGGGCGGGGCCCGGAACGCCGGCAAGCGCGCGGTGGCTCCGGATCGATAAACGTGCCGGGCGAAGCATGCTAGACGCGATGCATCATGGCGTCGTGCGATGTTTCGCTGTCGACCGGCGAAGCTGCCCACACATTTGCGGCCCGCGCGGGGTTCGACGTGCGTCGCGGTGCAGCAAGGTGAAATCGGTGTGGAAGCCTGGCGGAGTCACGCGTCACGATGGTGATCGTTGTACCCGCTTTGCCCGCAGCGGCGAGCTTGCCCCGCTATTTAAGCATGGCGCGCCGGCGATCGGCATCCCGACGGCGGACCGCCCGCGGCGAACCGATCGGCCTATGGTCAGCCGGATCTTTTGCGGAACGACTCGAACGGCTAGATTCGCGTGCGGGCGCTGACGGCAGCGCCTATCTCCACAAAATGACGCAGCCCGGTCACATAGGTGACCGGGCTGCGTCCATCGAGTTCGCGGCTCTGCTCAATCGCGGCCCGAATCGAAGCGGGCCGCGTGTTCGCTCAAAGCATTCTGCTTACAGCGCACCGCCTTGCACCGACGCCGAGCCCTTCAATCCGACCGATGCGCCGCCCTGTACCGGGTTCGCGGCACCTTCGAGCGCTTCGCCGGCCTTTGCCTTCGCTTCGCCGGCGACGTCGCCGGCCGTCGAGACCGCACCTTGCGCGTGGCTCTTCGCGGAACTTGCGACGCGCTTCACGTGCGACTTGGTCGCATGCGCAGCCGATGTCGCCGCGTCCTTGGCCGAGCCGGCAGCCGAACCGACTGCGTGCGTCGCGCCGTCGACTGCGTTGCCCGCGGCCGAGCCCACGCCGCTGACCGTGTTGCCGACGCTGGGCAGCGCCCCGCCGACAAGATTGCCCGCGCCCGCACCCGAGCCCGCCGCGTTCGCGCCGGCACCCGCCTGCACGCCCACGCCGCCGCCGAGCAACGGCGTCTGAACTTGTGCGCCAACGCCGGCGGAGCCCGCGGCGCCCGTCTGAGCCGTTTGTGCGAAGGCAGCCGATGCGATTGCCGTCAGCGCGGCGCCAAGCAGGATCGTACGAATCTTGTTCATGGTCATTCTCCCTAAAGACGTTGTTGCTGCGGGCCGCCTGTCGCGGCTTGTCGCATGCCTCGCCGCGACGTGCGGCAGGTGGAGCTAATGTAGCGATGCCAACGCCGAAAACCGCCGAATTGCGGCGACTGTTACTTCGGTTGCAAATGCTGACGATTGACTCACAGTGTTTGACAATCATGTCGGCGGGCCGCTGATCGGGCGGCCCGCAATCGCGGACATGGGCGATTACGACGCGATGCCGTTGGCTGATAGCGAACCTCTCCATTCACGTAGTGATCCGAAACATATGTGTAGCGCCACGGGTATGAAGTAGCGCGGCAAGCAGCTGCCGTGAATCCGCTCGACGTCGATCGATGCGTGTGGACGCATTGCACGTGCCAACGTGCAACATTGCGGGCGGCACCGCATTACGGCTATAAATCAGGCATGGACACGAATCGCTGGACTCACGACCCCGTCGGTGCGTTTCTCGCGTGGCAGCAAACGGCTGCCAGGGGAGCCGACCGTCGTCCGTTTGCGCCGCGATCGATCGTGCAGCACACAGCGATGTTCGAGCGGTTCTTGCGCCATCTCGTCGCGCATCGCGTGTCGCTCGCCACGTTCGGCGCCGATCACGTGGCGGCGTTTTTGAGCGAACTGGAGCGCAGCTGCGCGCCCGGCACGTCGACACGCGTGCGCTACGCGAAGTTGATCGACAGACTGTGCCGACATCTCGTCGAAACCGGTGTACGCACGATCCATCCGGCCGGCCGGACGACGCACAACGCAGGATGGCCGGACAGCGAACCCGAACCGTGCTATCTGCCGGCCGAAGCCGACACGGCGCTGCAGCGCTACGTGCAGCCGCGTCCTGGAGATACGCCCACCGCGTGCCGGAACCGCGCGATCGTTGCAGTGCTGCTCGGGACCGGTATCACGTCGGCCGAGATTCGTGCGGCGACGCGCAATGCGCTCGATCTCGACGGACGGCCGCCGTCGATCAGCGTACCGCGCACGCATGCGAGGCCAGCGCGTACGATCCCGGTCGCGCCGTTTGCGGTTGCGCCGCTTGGCGCGTGGCGCGCGATGTCCGTCGATGCGCCGGCCTCCACGTTGCTCTTTCCTGCTCCGCGAAGCGGCGCTGCGATGAACGACATGTTCCTGCTGATGGTCGTGCGCGACGCGCTGAAGGCGATCGGCTTTCACGCAACCAATCTCGGGCCGCGCGTACTGCGCAATACGTATGCGCGTCGCCAATTGCTCGACGGCCGATCGCATGCCGATGTCAGCGCGCTGCTCGGCCTGAGCAGCACAAGAACGGTCACGCGAATCGGCAGAACCCTCGCGCCCGACGCAGCGGCGGATCGCGCCGCGCACGAACGGTGATCGGCGCGACACGCTCGACGGTGCGCAGCGGACGCTAGTCGCGTCGAGTGGTCTGGACCAGATGCAGAATGCGCCTGTCGTACGGCGACTGCATGACTTCCGCGATCCGCACGTCGGATGCGGCCGGATGCAGCGGATTCAGCAGAAAGTTGTGCGCATGCGGGACGACGACGCTCGGCACGCGCAGCAACGCGCTTGGTTGCGTCTGCAACCACTCGGTGCCGGCGCTGCGCGTCCAGTCGACGTTCTCACGCCAGTCGGCAGGCGCGTCGCCGTCGGAAATCTCGGCAACGTCGACCGATTCAGACGCTTCGATGCGGAGAAGCTGGTATCCGCTCGGCAACTGCGCAACGGTGGCGATTTCGAAGTGAACGAGGGTCTCGAGCAGCGCAAGCGCCGGATGCTCGGCGAGGTAGACGACGGGCTGCCCGGCGAAGTGCCAGCGCCCGCCGGCCCGCAATCCGCCGACGCCTTTGAGGTCGGCGTAATTGCTGATCCGCCAGAGCGTCGTCAAGCGAAGTACCCTTCGTCGATCTGCGTGAGGAGTTCTTCGACGAGCCGCGCCCCGTGCTCGGTGCTCGACATGTCGAGCGACGTGCGGCCGCCGAAGCGTTGAAGCCCGTTGCGCAGCCATGCCATCGCCTTGTCCGCATCGCCGAACGTGGCCGTCGCCTGCGCGACGATCCGCGCGAGCCGGATCGCCTTGTCCGATTCCTCGTGCGACAGGCGCTCGTGCGCCTGGCGACGATGACTCAATGTGCGCCGCGGGATGATGAACGCGAGTTCGTCGGATTTCAAACCACGCTCCGAGAGTCGATCAATCACCGCGACATCGACACGTGCGTTCGCCAGATCGGCGAGATCGGCTCCGGAGCGAACGCGAATCGCGAGCAACTGCTCCAGGATCGTAAATTCGGCCTGGCGCGGGTGGGCAATGCCCGATGGATGGAACGCGATTGTGCTCATGGGTGTGCTCCGGCAATTTGCCCAAATATTATAGGCGTTTTGCCGGAGACTGGGGCGGAGGTTGCGGGGAGGTTGTGCCGTTCGTTGACTACCGGCGCTGTCGCTGTATTTGTGGCCGGACCGGCCGGGAAGTGGCGGTGGAATCGTTCAGTATATAAAGTGGCACGGAACGTCATACGGTTGTCACGTGACAAATTTTCCGATGGGTACGTATGTCCGCAGGTCGGGGCGCAGCGAAGGTTCGCCGGTCATTCGCTGTCGAAATCGGCCGTCGGTTGGGTCTTTACTGCGACCATGTCGTCGGATTCGTTCACGCGACCAAGTTGAAGGGGCGGCGATTTTCACTTTGGGCAGACAGATGCTCATCGGGCCGATGACGGATTTCCCATAAGCGTCCAGAAGACGTCCCCGTTCGAGGAGAGTGTGTTCGTATGCTCGCGGCGCATTGATATATACGGGATCGCCGCGACTACACGCCTGAAGCGCGCTTGATCGAGCCTTCACGTGAATGATCTGCTGGGCGCAATGGCGCATGTGAACGTTATGGCAGATCCATGAAGGTGCAACGGTGGACATGAGCCGCAAGGTAAAGACCACCAAGTTTCGCTCTACAGTTAGCTTTCCTATTCGAACAAACGATCTCCGGCGTCCGTCCGATGCCGCATCGCCATCAATTTAGTACAAACGACTCCGCCCCTAACAAGCGGCATCTCCCGCCGACCGTTTACTCAGTTGCAACAATTATTCGCCGGAACGCGTATTTCCGTCCGGTATCTCGCTCGCTACGATGCAATCACACCGCTCGACACAACCAGCGAAGCGCGAAATCTACGAGAACCGGAGGTCACCATGAAGTCCTTTATCTACGCAGTTGCCGCTGCTACCGCGCTGTCCGCATCCGCTGCCGCGCTCGCGCAATCGAATTCGTCCGGCCAGCTGACGCGCGAGCAAGTCCGCGCTGAACTGATCCAGCTCGAACAGGCCGGATACAAGCCCGAACTTTCAGACGCCCACTACCCGAACGCGCTGCAAGCTGCCCAAGCCCGTATGACGAACAACGACACAACGGGTTACGGTGCTCAGGCCGGTGCCGGTGTGCATGCGGGCCGGGTCGTTGCCATCAAGCAGGACGCTCGCGAGTCGATCTACTTCGGTCAATAAGCGCGACGCGTCGAGCCTGCGCGCCACCCCGCCGCCGTTCATCGGAGCGGGTATTGCATTCCCGCGGCTCCTATTTGCATGCAACGCGACGCACGGACCGGCAGTCGTCGCGTCACGCAGCGTGCCTCCTTTTGCGCATAGAATGGCCGCGTGGTCGGCGCCGGCCGAAGCGAATGCAACCGAACCGCGAGTCTCCGGACACACTGCACTCGCTGGCCCCCCGATGCCGCATTCATCGCATTTCTCGCAAAGGAGCGGTTTCATGTCTCAAACATCCGGTTCCATGATCACGTTTCGCCGTCCGGACGGCCAGGAACTGCAAGGCTACTTGGCCACACCCGAAAAGACCGAAGGCGCGCCCGCGGTCGTCGTCATTCAGGAGTGGTGGGGCCTGAATGATCAGATCCGCGGTGTAGCCGATCGCCTCGCCCGCTGCGGCTACGTCGCGCTGGTGCCCGATCTGTACCGCGGCAAGTCGACCGTCGAGGAGGAAGAAGCGCACCACTTGATGACCGGGCTCGACTTCGGCGATGCAGCTTCGCAGGACATTCCGGGTGCGGTGCAATACCTGAAGACGCGCGCGTCGCGTGTGGCGGTCACCGGCTTCTGCATGGGCGGTGCGCTGACGTTGCTGTCGCTGCAGTTTGCCGACGCTGATGCCGGCGTCACGTGGTATGGCTTCCCGCCGCTCGACTACCTCGATGCGTCAAAGATCAAGGTGCCGTTGATGGGTCATTGGGGGACGCAGGACGACTTCTTCAAGATCGATCAGGTCGACGCGCTGGAGAAGAAGCTGACGGACGCGAACGTCGGCATCGAATTCCACCGCTATCTCGCGCACCACGCGTTTGCAAACGAGACGGCGGTCGGTCCGGGCCGCATCGGCGGTACGCAATTCGATCCGGTGTGGTCGCAGATCGCATGGGATCGGACGCTGACGTTCTTCGGACGCACGCTCTGGAGCAAGTGATCCGCTGACCGGCGGTGCTGCTGCGCTTGAAAACCAAACGCCACGGATCGACTCCGTGGCGTTGTTCGTTTACACGGGGGCATGCGGGACCGCGGGCGCGCCGCCCCGCATTACCCACCACCACCTCATCGGTACGCTGGCCGAAATCGCAACGCTCGACGCAACGCGTCGAACTTGGCAGAGCGTCTTATACGATGCCTGCTCTAATGGCGGGCATCAACTTCGCAGAACACTTCGCGAGCAACGGCATTTCCTGACCGTTGCAACCGTGACGCACCAAACAACGCCACGTCAGCGCCAGATATCGCTCAGGACACGCAGGTCCCGCGCAGCGCCGCTTCGTCGGCCGCCAGCATTTCGGGAACGCATTCCCGCAGGAACTCGACGAACGTCCGGATCTTCGCATCGAGATACTGGCGCGATGCGTAGAGCGTGTAGACGGTCAGCTTCTGCAGCCGATACTCCGGCAGCACGCGCACCAGCGCACCGCTCGCCAGTGCGGGCACTGCGGTCGACATCGGCAACGAGCCGATCCCGAGGCCCGCACGCAGCGCGGCGCCGAGTGCCTCGGCGATATTGACCTGGAAATCGGACGTCGGCAGTTCGAATGTTTCGCGTCCGTCGGGGCCGTCGAGATGCCAGCGATCGCGCGGAAATATCGGCGTGACGATCTGCAGGCAGGCATGCGATTCGAGATCGCGTACCGTGCGCGGCGTACCGTGCTCCTTCAGGTACGCCGGCGCCGCGCACAGCACGCTGTGCACATCGCCGAGCCGCTGCGAGATCAGGCCTGAGTCGGGCAGTTCCGTCGTGCTCAATTGCAGCGACACGTCGTAGCCTTCGTCGATGATGTCGGGCACATGCTGCGACAGCGTGAGTTCCACCGCCACCGACGGATAGCGCTGCCGGTAGCGCACCACCGCCGGCACCAGGTACGCCTGACCGAAACTCGTCGTCGCGTGCACATGCAGGCGGCCGGAGGGTTTCACCTGGGCGTCTGCCGCCTCGGCTTCCGCTTCGTCGATATAGCCGAGAATGCGCTGGCAGCGATCGAGGTAACGTTGCCCCGCATCGGTCAATGCGATGCGGCGCGTGCTGCGGTTGAGCAGGCGCGTGCGCAGATGCGTTTCGAGTTGCGCGACCGAGCGCGACGCGTATGCAGTCGTGATGTCCAGCCGCTGGGCCGCGCTCGTAAAGCTGCCCTCCTCCGCCACCCGGACGAAAATGCGCATCATCTGTAACGTGTCCATCGGCCTGTCTCCGGGATTGAAATCGCGTCGCAGCAGCGCCCTCTCCGGCACGGCACGGGCTGGCGCGAATCGTGCGGAACAGTACCGCAGCGGTGCAGACGTGTCCAGCTTGCAGCAGGCGCGCTCGGGGAACGCGGTTCGCGCGCGGCAACCAACGCCGACGACCAACCGTGCGCCGGCTTCGCAAGCAGGTGGGCGCGCGGCGCGGCCATCACTTCACGCACGCCGTGCAGCGTCGCACTCAGGCGCGTTCAATGTCGAACGGATTGCTCAGCACGATCGTGTCGTCGCGCTCGGCGCCGGTCGTGATCATCGACACCGGCGCGCCCGCGACCGCCTCGACCCGCTCGATGAACGCCTGCGCGGCACGCGGTAATGCCGTACGCTCACGTACGCCTTTCACCGTGCCGTCCCAGCCGGCGAATTCCTCGTAGATGGGCCGGACGCGCAACTGCGCATCGAGGCTCGTGGGCAGGTGAGCGAGGCGGGCGCCGTCGAGTTCGTAGCCGACGCACAGCGCGATCGATTCGAAGCCGTCGAGCACATCGAGCTTCGTGAGCGCGAGCGAATCGATGCCGGACACGCAAACGGCCTGACGCAGCTGGGCTGCATCGAGCCATCCGCAACGACGCGGCCGCCCGGTGTTGACGCCGAATTCCCGACCGCGGGCACGCAATCGCTCGCCGGTCGCGTCGCCGAGCTCGGTGAGGAACGGGCCGCCCCCGACCCGTGTCGCATAGGCCTTCGTTACGCCTAGCACGTGGCCGAGCTTCGACGCACCGAGGCCGGTGCCGGCCGCAGCCGCCGACGCGATCGTGCCGGACGAAGTCACGAACGGATAGGTTCCCCAGTCGATGTCGAGCATCACGGCCTGCGAGCCTTCGAACAGGATGCGTTCGCCGCGCGCGTGAGCGTCGTTCAGCTCGGCCCATACGGGTCGCACGAACGGCAGGATCTTCGGCGCGAGCTCGACCAGCGTCGCCAGCATCGCGTCGCGCGAGCTTGGCACGAGCCCGAGACCGCGAAACCACGCGTTGTGGTGGTCGACGAGTACGTCGAGTTTGTCGGCAAGCCGGTCCGGTTCCGCGAGATCGGCGACGCGCAGCGCGCGGCGGCCTACCTTGTCCTCGTAGGCCGGCCCGATTCCCCGCAGCGTCGTGCCGATCGGCTCGCGTCGCAGGCGCTCCTGTGCCTCGTCGATTGCGCGGTGAATCGGCAGGACGAGTGTCGCGTTCTCCGCGATCGACAGATTATCGGGCATCACCGACACGCCGAGCTCGGCCATCCGCGCGATCTCGGCCAGTAGCGCCTCCGGATCGAGCGCCACGCCATTGCCGATCATGCCGCGCTTGCCGCGTACGATGCCGCTCGGCAGCAGCGCAAGCTTGTACGTTTTCCCGCCGACGACCAGCGTGTGCCCCGCGTTGTGGCCGCCGTTATAGCGTGCGACGAGATCCGCCTGCGCCGCGAGCCAGTCCACGACGCGGCCCTTGCCTTCGTCGCCCCATTGCGCGCCCACCACCACCACGTTCGGCATTGCCGATCCTCCATGTGATAAATCCAGACATATACGCCGGCCACCGGCCGCTTGAACGCAATAGTGGCGCAGTCGCGCTTGCGCGATCAAACGATTAAAACTGATAATTCGCGTGAGGAAATCTCACAGATCTGGATAAATGGCCCGGCGACTCCCACCGTTGAATTCATTGCGCGCATTCGAAGCCGCGGCGCGGCTCGGCAGTTTCACGTCGGCCGCCGACGAACTGTGCGTGACGCACGGCGCAATCAGTCGCCATGTGCAGCAACTGGAGGCATGGCTCGGCCGGCCTCTATTCGTCCGGCACAATCGGCGCGTCGAGCTCACAGATGCGGGGCGCGCGTATCTCGCTGAAGTGGGCGCCGCGTTGGACCGGATCGCGCTCGCGACTGCGCAGCAATTCGGCGCGGGGCAGCAGCGCGTACTACGCGTCAACGCGCCGGCGACGTTCTCACTGCGTTGGCTCGTGCCGAAGCTGTCGTCGTTCCAGGTTGCTCATCCAACCATCGAGGTGCGCCTGTCGACGTCGAACGAGCCGATCGAGAAGTTGCGGGACAAGGTCGATCTGATCGTCCGAGGCGGCCCGCAGACGATCGACGGTTACGTCGCCGAGGAATTCCTGTCCGAAGTCCGGCTGCCGGTGTGCGCACCGAAACTGCTCGACGGCCGCCAACTGCGCACACCGGCGGACCTTGCCGGCTTCACGCTGCTGCATGCGGCAACCTATCCCGGCATGTGGCCCGAGTGGCTCGCGGCGGCGGGCCATGCAGATCTGGTTCCGCGGCACTCGCTCACGCTCGAGCACTTCTATCTGACGCTGCAAGGTGCGCTCGACGGCCTCGGCGTCGCGATGGGGCCGATCGCGCTCGTCGCCGACGACATCGCCGAAGGGCGTTTGGTGCAGCCATTCAGCGAGCCGGCACTGCCGGCGTGGCGCTACTTCACCTACGTGCCGACCGCGCGTGCCAAGGATGAATCCGTGCGCGCATTCACGGGTTGGCTGAAGTCGGTGGGAAACGTGGTGCGCGTGGAAACGCGCAGCTGATCATGTCAGATGCACTGACTAAGTGAACCGTCTGGGAATAGGCGAATGGCGGTGTCGGCCGAAACGTACCCTGACGATCATTGCACCTCGATCACAAAGGATAACGAATCAATTCAGCGGTGGTCGAACGCATATGATGACTGGATAACGCGCATTCATTTGTACATGCGCGAGCGACAAACCCCGGTTCGAGCAGGGCTTGTCGCCAGATAACGCTTATTGGCTTGCGCCAGCCGCCTCGGCTGCTTTCTTCTGCGCGTTCTGCAGGTTCTGCGGATAGTTCGGATCGTTGGCTGCCGGCTTGTAACCAGCGGCTTCGAGCTTCTTCAGCTCAGCTGTGTTTTTCGCGCGTGCCGCCTTGCGTTCGGCCTTGCGTTTTGCGCGGGCAGCCTTGCGCGCCTCGTGCTTCGCGGCCTTGGCATCCGACGCGGTGGATGCGGCCGGTGCGCTGGCATCGGTCTGCGCGAATACCGGCGCGGTCGAGCCGAGGAGGAAAGCAGCCGCCGAAGCAGCCAGTGCGAGCTTTTTGATCTGGATTCGCATCACTGAACTCTCTTTTGTGATTGGTCACGGAGTGAAGTACATCGAGATACCGCCCCTGCCCCTGGTCGTCTTCATATTTCGAACAGGGCCCGAACATCATAACCGGGTTGTGGAAAAGGTGGCGCTATCGTGGCGACATTCGTCGGGATGTCGAGGAGACGCCACAATCGTGATTGCCGTCAGCGTGTGTCGGCGATCTTGGGCTTCGACGTCGGAACGAACGTGTAGCCGGCCCGAGGCGTTTCCGCCGTACGATGCGCTTCAAGTTCCGATGCTCCGTTTTGGTGCTTCGCTCACCGCCACCTCGGGAATAGCGTCACGCGCGTAGCGCGATGTGGGGGCCGGTCAAGTGTGGGTTTGTCATCGACGTCGATGGCTGTGCGGGCGGACTCTCCGCCGCGCCGTTATTCGGTGTCGTTCCGTTTTATATCCATTTATTTGCCCCATAAACGACCACGGTGCGTCCGGGATAGATACGCGGCGCTACGTCTGACACTCCCATACGCGGTGGACGATTGGTCACCCAACGCCAGGGTATCCGGTGACCTGTCTGTGCGCTTCGTCGGGATGCATCACGTCTCGGGGCCGCTGTGGCGTCGAGGTCGACGGCACAGTTTGAAGGTCCGATCGGCATCTCGCCCGCATGTCCTGGCGGTGGTCGCGCTTTTAATAGCCGCGACTCAGTGCTGGGGCAGCGCAACGTGGCGCGTTGTTCACAGCCATTATGGTCTGGGGGATCCCACAGATGCCGCCTTCCACGATTCCGCCGCCGTTCAGCAGCGGTACCGAAAAAGGTGCACGGTCGACGAGCCCAGGTCGAGCTCTGCAGCAGCGCGCGGGCGGTCTCGATGGTGCCGTTGAGCGCCGCCATGCGGTCCGGGGCGAACGTCACTGTGCCGGCCAGTCCAAAGGTAGAAAGTTGTGAGGCTGCGTGAGGCAAGCATCACAGGAGGCGCTTCCATAGTGGGCCGGTAGGGGTGCCGAAAACGCGGGACAGTGTGGCTATGACTCCGGGCGACTTTTTCAGGAAAGGAGCACGTCTGACGCACAACCCACTACGCAAGTCTCGATTCGGGCGATTTTCCTCCACCGCCGCGTCAAAAGTGATGCGCGCCGTGGGAAGGCTCAGCTGCTCGGCACCCCAATACTCGGCAAAGCGCTCGGCATCGTCAGCCCTTATACGATCCCATAGGGGGGAACCTTTGGCCGTGAAGCCGCTATTCCGTCCCATAAGTTGCTACGTTTCCACCACTGTGAGTGTGTACTCACCCCTTTGGAAACCCGCGTCAGGCGTGGCCTCGCAGTAGAACGAGGCGGCAACCGGTCATTGCCGAGGGCAACGCGAGAACATTTCGTGCGGTTCCTTGCCGGAGAGCGGCTATTGGTAGCGGTTTATGGGGGTTGGTTTTTCTCACAGGCACGCGTGTGTTTACATCTTTGGTAAACGACGTTTACTTCTTTAACTACCTTTAGCCGGCTCACAGCCTTATTAGATAAGGGTTTGAGGGGTGTTCGGTACCCATTTATGGGAGCACAGGCGGAAGTGTATGGGGTGTCAGGTCTGTGGATTTGGGGAATCGGGTACCGTGCTGTGGGAAGTTTGGGTTGTGGATATGGGGCACGCGTAGCCTGTTATGGGATTTCTACGCAGAAGCACCTCAGGTAGCAGTCTATGGGGACACTCTTTGGTTGCCGCTTATGGGAGCTAGTTGCTGGGACCGCTGCGACGGGAGAGCAAGGTCGTTTTCTCTAAGGTAGCCATTTATAGGGTGACGTTAAGGTAGCCGGTTATGGGGCGTACTACTGGTGTCACGGACGATTTCCCTGGAATCTTAAACAAGGCTGTGCCCGCCCACCGGCTCGAGAGCCACCATGGGTAACCTCCTATGGGGGCATTCGAAGGTAGTCGTTTATGGGTCGATCTTCGCACAGAATTTACGCTGCCTTCGAAATACACGACGGTGGCCGGTCTTGATAGGTAGCCTTCCATGGGGTTCGGCAAAGGTAGCGTTTTATGGGAGGTAACGGACCAGTGCTGCAAGGCACCACGATTTGGGTCCGCGGGTAGCTTTCTGCATGCTGTTTCCCATGAACGGGTACCTTTGAACTGGGCAAGACCCGTGCCGGATTCGATTGATCTGGCGCATAGGTAGCTGGTTTTGGGACGCATTGTGGCGAAAAGGTATATGGATATGGGGCGGATTTAGCGTGTCAAAACAGAATGATTATCTTTATAAAACAATGAGTTGTGAGAAATAGTGAAAGTGTTACTAGAGGATCACCAGTTGCTCGATTACCCGAAAAGGTATAAAGTCCGCCATCAATAAGGTCACCTTCTCCGGACATCACGATGCCGCGCAAGCCCGCAATCAAAGGCTCCGACAAGCAGGTCTCTCTGTTCCAGACGCCCGAGCCGCCCGATCTGCTGCGCAAGGCGGTTCAGGCTATTCACATCGCGCCGAAGTCCGGAAAGATCGGTCTGCAGCAGCGCAAGATGTTCAGTTCGCTGATCAAGAATGCGCTGCGTCAGGAAGCGTTCGAACCGGGGCGCACGAGCTTTTCCATCTCGATCGCGGCGCTTTCGCACGAGAGCGGGCTGAACAGCAACAACACCAAGTACGTGAAGGACACGGTCAACTCGTTGATCAGTACCGTCGTCAACTGGGACTACCTTGCCGCAGATCGCTCGACCGTGTGGAAGGCGTCGGGCCTGCTCGCCGGCGCCGAACTCGAGCAGTCGGTGCTCAAGTACAGCTTCTCCGACCAGATTCGCAGCGAACTGCTCAATCCTGAAATTTACGCGCTTATCGATATGCGGATTGCGCGCGAGTTTCGGCGCTCGCACTCGCTCGCGCTGTGGGAAAACACCGTGCGCTACGAGGGCATCGGCATCACGGCGAAGATTCCGTTGCCCAAGTTCCGCGATCTGATCCTCGGCCAGGACAAGGCATCGCAGTCGTACAAGGAATACAAGCTCTTCAAGAGCAAGGTCCTCGTGCCCTGCATTCAGGAGGTGAACGAAGTTTCCGACCATACGCTCGAGCTGATCGAACACAAGTCGGGCCGCAGCGTGGAGGCCGTTCAGTTCAAGGTGACGCGCAAGCAGAGCGCGGACACGGTCGAAGAAGGTGATGTGAAGAACGAAGCGCTCGTCGACGAAGTGGCGAAGTTCGGTATCCCGCGTTCCGAGGCGCGTCGTCTGATCACGCAATATGGAGTGCAGCGCATCAAGGCGGCGATTGCGTATACGCTCAATCGGACAACGAAAAAGAACGCGGCACCGATCGACAACGTCGGCGCGTATTTCCGCAAGGCGCTCACGCACGGCTATACGTTGTCCGATGGACAAGGCACGGAAGCCGCCGCGCCGGCCAAGGAGTCCGCGCAGAGCAAGCAGGAGCAGATCCGCGACAAATACCTGGCCGCGAAGGTCGACGAAGCGGGCGCGTATTTCCGCGAACTGGAGATCGACGATCAGACCAAGCTGATCGAGCGTTACAACGAGACGGTGGCAGGCTCGAAGGATCTCACGCTGTCGCCGAAGAAGAAGGCAAGCAAGCTCGCACAAACGAGCTTCTTCCGATGGCTGGCGCTCGACACCTGGGGCGAACCGACGTCGGACGATCTGCTCGAATTTCTGCTGAAGAGCAGCCTCGCGACGAATTGAGCGCAGCCTCGCAGCTTGCCAGGCGACGCGAGCCGGACTTCAGCCGGCGACGCGTCGCGATGCAGATGCGTGGTCGTGGTTCTTAGTGCTTACTTCTGAGCCGCGACGGCCAATTCGGCCACGTATGCGTCGATCACGGCTTTGAGCTGATCGGCCAGGGCTTCCTGGTGCGACGTATCGACTCCTTTCAGCTGCAGATCGAGTCGCCCGTCCGGGTAGGTCTTCAACTGGCCGACCGCGCGCGACTCGAGTGCGAAATCGTGACGAACGCTGTAGCGCGTGCGTCCCGTCTTCTTGTTGCCGTCGCCTTGCGTACGCAGGAAGTTCTCCAGATCGCGCACCGACTTTTTGCGCTCCATGACGGCGGTGAGCAGACGGTCGGCAGCCGCTTCGCCAACACGTTCGAAAATCAGTTTCAGGAAATATGCCGCTTGCAGGCCGACCACGTCGTTGGCGCTGGCCATCCGCTCGAGGAGGGTGTTGGGCAGTGCGTTCAGCGATAGTGTCTTGCTGATCGACGCTTTGTCCTTGCCGATCTTTTCCGCGAGCGTGTTCTGGTCGGGAAAGACCTTTTCGTCGAGCAGGCGCTTCCACGCGACCGCATCGTCAAAGATCGTCTGGCGTTCGTGGTCGTGGTTCGCGCGGTATGCGATCGTGTAGAGCTGCTCGGGCGTGTGATCGGTACGGAACGTCGCGTTGATCGTCTCGTCGCCGTTGATGCTCGTCGCACGCAGGCGGCGTTGACCATCGATCACGACGAGCTTGCCCGGGAATTCCGGAAGGCGCGTCACCTTGATCGGCTCGATCTGCCCTTCCCGCTTCAGCGTCAACGCCAGTTCGTGCAGGCTCGATTCAGAGTAGAACACGCGTGGGTTGAACGGATTCGGGATGCAGTCCTTGACCGCGACTTTTTGTGGCGCGCCGAGGTCGGGCGTATCGGTTGGCGTCGTTACAGTCGGCGCGATTGCGAGCGCGGCTTCGACGGCGGTATTCGACGCCGCCGAGGGCTCGGGCAAGCGCGTTTCCAGTGCGGCGTTTTCTTGCGCGAGGCCGCGCAGCAGACCAGCCGCGAGATGCAGATTGCCCGTCGGCTTCTTTTCCTTCGAAGTGTCCTTAGCCATGAGCGGCTCCGGTGGCGCGCGTCGACGCGATGTATTGGGCCATTTCTGTAACGAGTCTTTCGATCTCCGCGCGGGCCTCCTTCAGCCCTTTCAGATATCGGTTGTGATGGTGGATCGTCGTGCCGAGAGCAAACGTCTGCCGATAGACCTCGCGCTGCGCGATCTGACTATCGAGCAGATGCTCCCCTATTTCTTCTGCCTTTAGAATTTTTAAAATTTCTTCTCGCATTTTAGTTTTTCCATTGACGCTATTTAACATCAATGCAGAAGAAAGATTTGGGTTTCTAACGGCTCTCATCGACTCGATCATGCGAATCATGGCGACGGTACTGTAAAGGTCGGCGGGCGACGGCGAGAGCGGCACCAGGCAGAAGTCGGCGACTTCAAGCACTGATGCGATTCGGGGATCTTCGAGGTTGCCAGGACAATCGACGACGATTACGTCGAAATTTGCATCCTGCTTTTTGATCTCGCCACCGATTCCTCGGCCGGCCGGGGCGAGGGACAGGACCGTCATCGGAAGCGTATTTTCCCCGCTCGTGACCCATCGCACTGAAGTGCCTTGGGGATCGGCATCGATCAAGGCGACTTTGTTGCCGCCTGCTTCGAAGGCGGCCGCGATGTTGACCGAGATGGTCGTCTTTCCGGTTCCACCTTTTTGGTTGCTGACGGCGATCTTGAAAGCCATTAAATCTCTCCAAGGAGTTTTGCGTAATATATGCAAATACTTTTGGAAAGTCCAGAGAAACGGCTTCTTTCGACGCGCGAGCCATCCTTAGTTGTCACGTGACAAGTCGGCTGGATAGCTACCATAGCTGATCTTCGAGCGGCACGAACGGAATGACTTCAAATCGGGCTGTGACCGCCGAAGTGACAAATCGCTTTTCTATGCACTCATTGATCTGGGTCGCCCGTATTTCGTGTTGGGCGCCGCGAACGCTCAACTGCCGAGGATGCCCAAGCACAGATCCCTTAATGAAGGTTGTCACGTGACAACGGTGTGGGCGACCAACCATCCACGGATGTCTTTGGAACAGCGCGTTGGCGCCTTGCCTTTGCTGGGGCTCTAAACCTTGCTGAGAGCCGCGGGCCACGCTCAAATGCGGCCGGACGCGGAAGGCGGTTGTCACGTGACAACGACTTGCGCCCAAGCGGCGGCTGGCGTTGATACCGAAGGAGCCGAAATGCAGCGCGTTACGGCGCGTGCCGGATTTCGATTGCTTCGGGGATAAGACCGAGGGTCGACTGGCCGACGTTCCATCCCGAATTCGCGTGGCTGCCGCTCAAGTTCAAGATCGCGGTGTCCGGCTCGCACGACGACCGCGCGGCCGTGGGTTGTCACGTGACAACCGCGCGTCGGTTCTTCATATGCGAACGGGGCTCGAGAAACATCGGCCGCGCACGACGCTCGGCGACGGGCCCAACGACCTACAGCCCTGCATGCCATGACAGTCGGGCAATGATCTGCCCCCAATATCTCGCCGTACATCCTCAGCCGAAGCTGTCGGATGTTGGATTTAGTGCGGTCTCGCGTGCCGCGCGCCAGTCAGGTGTGGAGTGGGGCAGATAGCGCCCCTCGTCGCGTCACGTTAAGGGGAGATTCTCGGCGACGATGTGACAACTAGACACGGCGGCTTACTGGCCGTGAAACATTTGTCCAAAAAGCGGGCGCAAGCGGAAACCCTTATCCTGCAATGGTTTGCCCGGCATTCTTCATGTTGTTTCACGGGAAGATCGGCCATTGCCGGCTTGAATTAGGGGCGCATGCGCGACCGGGTCTGAAATTCTCGAGGGCATCCTCAATATGACTGCATTCGTTGTATTTGAAACGTATTTTGTCGTGTGCGATACATTTCGATCGCGCGGCGGAGTCGTTTCCGCACGGACGTATTGGGCAGTTGTCACGTGACAACACAGTGCGGGCGCGCAACTATTAGTCCGACCGATGACGACGGGACGTAACGTTCGTGGTTGAAAAGGCGCCACCTCGGATCGGCGAGAGGCGGGTGCTGCCGAATCGAAATCTATGCCTCTGACACTAAGGCCCGTGACGACACGATTCCCGGCAGGGTGATCGACAATCCGGCGCTGAGCCACAGCGGACTCGTCGCCGAAGCCAATTGGTTGTTCTCTCGCATGGGTCTTCAGGAGCGAGATGCGCTAACGTCACGGGCTGCAGGCAAATCGACGCATCGCAGCCCCGACCCCGTCCGTCTACTTTACCGATCGCGCTGCGCACAACGGCCATCGCCATACCTTCTTGGAAGGCGCTGTCGACATCTGCTGAACCGCTCGCCACCACCGTTCGCCGCGGTGCGGCTCGTTGAGATCCACCCGTTCGCCCATCCTTGGAGTCGACAATTGAATGCCGTGGGCGACCGACAACGCGGTGACACGTTCGAACGGTTCGTGCCAGCAATGCATCGCGAGATCGAATGTGCCGTTATGAATCGGAATCAGCGTATGTCCTCGCAGATCGATATGGGCCTGGACCGTCTCCTCCGGCTGCATATGCACGTATGGCCATTGCGGGTCGTACGCCCCGGTCTCGACGAATGTCACATCGAACGGTCCGAGGCGCTCACCGATCATTCGGAAGCCGTCGAAGTACCCGGTGTCGCCACTAAAGAAGACGCGCAGTTCATCGTCGACGATGACCCACGACGCCCACAGCGTGCTGTTGCCGTCAAATAGACTGCGCCCCGAAAAATGCTGGGCGGGCGTCGCGGTGAGCGTCAGGCCGGCGACGTCAACGCTTTGCCACCAGTCGAGCTGGCGCACCTTCCCGGCGTCGATGCCCCATTCGATCAGGCGGTCGCCGACACCGAGCGTCGTAACGAAGACACTCGTGGTGTCCGCCAGCGCGCACACCGCATCGCGATCGAGGTGATCATAGTGATCGTGGGAAAGGATCACGCCGCGCAACGGCGGTAGATCGCCGAGTTCAATCGGCGGCGCATGGAAGCGTTTCGGGCCCACGCGCCGAAACGGCGATGCTCGCTCGGCGAATACCGGATCCGTTAACCAGAATTCGCCACGCAACTTGAATAGCAACGTCGAATGCCCGAGCCGATACAGGCTCCGATCCGGAGCTGCGTCGAGTTGCTCGCGAGTAAGCGGATCGATTGGTAAAACGCCCGTCGGCACCGTGTTGCGCGGTTTGTTGAACAGCATGTTCCAGGCGATGCGAAGCGTCTTGCCAAAACTCTCCGCGGGCCTTGCCGTCGTGTTGCGGAAGCGCTCGCCATTGTGTTGTGGCGAGCCGCCGGACAAGTTGCGGCCACGCCTCGCGGCTGCGATGCCGAGGACCCGATGAAGAAAAACGAGCGGGGACGCCATAATTGATTTCCGGTCAATAAAAGTACACCGAGCAGTGTAGACCTGTTGGGCGAGAAGTAAACTCGACGGTGTAGAATTTCTTTCATGAATACGAACACCCCCTCCGAGCGCCTGACCGAAAGAAAGCGAGCGGCCATCCTTGATGCCGCGATCAAGGAATTTCTCGCGGCAGGCTACGACGCGACCAGCATGGATCGCATCGCCGCGCGCGCAAATGTGTCGAAGCGCACGGTGTACAACCATTTCCCCGGCAAGGAGGCGTTGTTCGCCGCGATCCTGCATCGCTTATGGGATGCGACGTGCGCAGTCGGCGTGTCCGCTTATCGCGCAGACGTGCCGCTGCGGGAGCAGTTGCTCGTATTGCTCGACCGCAAACTGCGGCTGCTGAGCGACGAAGCGTTTCTCGCACTGGCACGCGTTGCGATCGGCGCCGTCATTCACTCGCCGGAACGTTCACGCGACATGGTGGAGCGCATTGGCGAACGCGAGGAGGATCTGACCGTCTGGATCCGCGCGGCCGCGGCGGCCGGTCGCCTGTCCGCTCCCGATCCGGAATTTGCTGCCCACCAACTCCATGGCATCGTGAAGGCGTTCGCGTTCTGGCCGCAAGTGACGCTTGGCCAGCCGCCGCTCGAAGTTCCGCAGCAGCAAAAGGTCGCGCAAGCGGCCGCGGACATGTTTCTCGCGTACTACGGCCATCCGGCCGACGCGGATTCGTCGGCGCCGGCGCGGGGCTAATCCGGTATCCAATGCAGCAGTCACGCGCCGCAACTGGACAGCGCGCAGATGCGGGCCCACGCGCACTCCGCTACCCGCCATCGGCGCGGTTGAATCTGACGCGACCGAATAGAGAGAGCGAATACAGATGAAGACGCTGTTGATCGTCTATCACACGATGACCGGAGGCACACGGCAAATGGTCGAAGCGGCCGCCGCCGCGGCGCGCGAGCAGCCGGACGTCGACGTTCGGCTGCAGCGTGCCGACGTGACGCACGCAGACGACGTGCTCGCCGCCGACGCGTATCTGTTCGCGACGCCGGAAAATCTCGCGGCGATGTCCGGGATCATGAAAGACTTCTTCGATCGCTGTTACTACGAGGTGGTCGATCGCGTGAACGGTCGTCCGTATGCGGCGATGATTTGTGCGGGCAGCGACGGACAGAACGCGCTGCGCCAGATCGATCGAATCGCGACCGGATGGCGGCTCAGGTGTGTGGTGCCGGGCTTGATCGTCTGCACCCACGCGCAGACGCCCGAGCGCATCCTCGCGCCGAAAATGATCGACCGCGAGGATCTCGAGCGCTGCGCGGACATCGGTGCAGCGCTTGCTGCCGGGTTAGCGCTTGGCGTGTTTTGATCGACGGCGTCAATGCGAACCCCTTGATACGAAGCAATCGCAACCTCCGGCCCATACGCGACGCTTCCCAATACGCGGCTCCGTTGCTACCAATTGGAAGATTCGCAGCTTCGATGTAATGAGGACGAGGCGCACTGCGCCAATTTCCGTTGTATTGCCGGATCCGATGTAGATGCTGCCGATCGTCGTCGGCACCTGCCGTCGACCGGAGATGCCCGATGGCGCGCCCCGTCGCCGCCATCGTACGAGCACCCACATGGCACGCGAATGCATATCGATGCGCACGCAACCAAGCCCACCACGGCCGCGTGTGACGTGAATCGCTGAATGCACCGACCGCGCGACACGCAGCATGCAAAGGCTGGCACCGCCATATGCTGAATGACCCGTAATGCGACATGCGAACGCCACCGCCGCCAATGACAGCGTCGAGATTTCGCGCGGCGGACCAACGCACGCGTTACATGCATTGCGCACCACACCCCAAACGCGGGTAAAGCGGCGCTACGTAACGTACGGTCGTTATTCGACGAAAACGCAGCGATAATGCGCAGCACGCCGATTTGGACGCCCCGCGGCCGCGGTTCCGGCCAAATATGAACCCGTCGGCGAACCGACCGTCGCGCGTACCGGTATACTTCCACTCCTGCCTTCTCCGGCATCGTGGCCGGGTGCCTGAAACAGCGGCGATGGCGATGCGGCCCCGCAATCGCGTGCATCGGCGGCAACAAGCCGCATGCGATGCGGCATGTCGATGTGCGAAGCGGCTGCACGAACCACGCCTTATATTCCTGGTGGATTGAATTTATGGGTTTTGAACAACTTGCCGAATTGCGGGCGCAGCTCGCAGCTAAGGCCAAGCAGGAGCGCAACGCGAAGCAACCGGCAACGCAACCGGACGCCGGTGCAAAGCCCAAGTCGGGCAACCGGCCGGCTCGCGGGGCCAAATCGGGTGCCCCGGCCAAAGCGCCGTCCGGCGCCAAGCCCGCTTCGGCGAAACCGTCGACGCCGGTCGATCCGGTCATCGTCGCGATCGGCAAGCTGCAGCGTCGGTTCCCGCGCGCATTCCCGAAGAATCCGGCTCCGAAGGTGCCCCTGAAGGTCGGCATCTGGGACGACCTCGCGCGCGAGGCGCAGTCCGTCGGGCTGAGCGAAGCGGAGTTGCGCGAAGCGATGTCCACGTGGTGCCGCGGCAATCGTTATTGGTCGTGTCTCGTCGAAGACGCGGTGCGGGTCGATCTGCAAGGTAACGAAGCCGGTCGCGTGACGCACGACGATGCCGCGCGCGCGCGCCGCTTGAAATCGCGCCGGCCGGGCAAGGGCGGGGCGCAGGCAGCGAAGGGTGCACCGCAGCAGCCGAAAGCACAGGCGCCTGTCGATTCAGCGGCATCGCAGCCGGCACCCGCGGACGCACCGACGGATGCGCCGTCGGACGCAGCACCGCAGGCCGAACAGCAGACGGCCGCGAACGAGTAACGCCCGATGTGTTGCCGCGCGAGCGCGCGGCAACATCCAGCCCGCGCTGCGCATGCAGCGCATCGTGTGACGGACCGGCGAATGCTAGAGGGCGCGTCGGTGCGACCTGCGCTGCCCACAACACCACCATCATCTGATTTCCATCATCGCACCGGCATCGAACTGCCTGGCGGTCGACGGCACTTGACCCGTCGGTCACTGGTGTCTGCCTTGTCGCCGCGCGCTTGGCTGTCGACCCCAATCGACGAACTATCCCGCCCGCCGCTCCGCAGAACCGCAGAACCGCAGAACCGCAGAACCGCAGAACCGCAGAACCGCAGAACCGCAGAACCGCAGAACCGCGACGACGCAGGCAACGCATCAATCGCATCGAGCGGATATAAATGCGATACGAAGCCGTATACGCAATCGCAAGTTGCGACCTCATGAACAGATTTACCGCAAACAATAACAGTTCGTTCTACTGATATCGCCACACCCGGGTGCGACTCACGCCGACAGATCTCCGACGAAGAGCCGGCCGAGTAGCTCCGCACGAATCCATATCGCAGAGATCGGCTTCGCCGCGCCCGATCGGCCAGCACGTCAGCGAGCCCCGGTGCGCTATCGCTACACCGCGTCGCGATTGCCTTACGTCGATTGTCGCCGCGCGGCGCAACCGCCATAATGTCTCGCCCGAACCGCCGCGCCGGCACGCATCATGCGCGCGACGCAATACCACCCACAGCCGAAAGCTCATCCGAATCACGCCGCCCAGCACTCGATATAAAGGCACCGCAATACCGATTTCGCTGAAGCACTGCCCGCCGCCCGCTGGCCCGATCTCCCGGCGCACAATACCGATTCCACTCCCGACACTCAACGCCAATCCGCATCATGAACCCCAGACATTCCGCGATTCTCGTCGCGCTCACGGCCGCCGTCTTGTTCGGCGCTGCGACGCCGCTCGCCAAGGCGCTGATCGGTACGATGTCGCCGTTCATGGTCGCGGGTCTTTTCTATCTCGGCAGCGGTGTCGGCCTCGGGGTTGTAATCGGCCTCCGCGCATTGCGCGGGCACCGTCCGTCGACGGATGGCGCCGCACCGCTGCAACGTGCCGAGCTGCCTTGGCTCGCCGGTGCGATCGCGGCCGGCGGCATCGCAGGCCCTGCGTTGCTGATGCTCGGGCTGTCGACGACGCCGGCCGCGACGAGCGCGTTGCTGCTCAATCTGGAAGGTGTGTTGACCGCCGTCATCGCGTGGGTCGTGTTCCGCGAGAACGTCGATCTGCAGGTGTTCGGCGGCATGGTGGCGATCGTCGCCGGCGGCATCCTGCTGTCGTGGGCGCCGGCCCAGGCGGGCGTGCCGGCCGGTGCGCTGCTGATCGCCGGCGCCTGTCTGTGCTGGGCGATCGACAACAACCTGACGCGCAAGGTCGCCGCGAACGACGCGATGGTCATCGCATGCGTGAAGGGCCTCGTCGCTGGTCCGGTGAATATTGCCATCGCGCTCGCGACGGGCGCCGCGTTGCCCACCGTTCCGATTACGCTCGCCGCGATGCTCACCGGACTCGGCGGGTACGGCATCAGTCTCGTGCTGTTCGTCGTCGCGCTGCGCCACCTCGGCAGTGCACGCACGGGTGCGTACTTCTCCGTGGCGCCGCTGTTCGGCGTCTTGCTGTCACTGCTGATCTGGCCGGCGCTGCCGTCCGTCACGTTCTGGGCCGCCTCCGCACTGATGGCGCTCGGCATCTGGCTGCACGTGCGCGAGCGGCACGAACACGAGCACGCACACGAGCGGCTCGAACACGCGCACCGGCATCGTCACGACGAACACCATCAGCACGCGCACGACTTTCCGTACGACGGCAACGAGCCGCACACGCATCCGCACGTGCACCTGCCGATCACGCACAGTCACGCGCATTTTCCGGACATTCATCACCGTCATCGGCACTGACAGACACGCGGACATGGTCCCCCCGGACGGCAAGGTAACCGTTTATGGGGCGTCGTTCCTCGTCTCCCGGCGATATCGATGCCGATCATTCGGTGCGAGCGCGGCACTTACTTCGCGCTCGCACATGCCGGCGCTAATGCGTGGCGGCCAGGCCGACGACGTCGCGGCGGACGTCTTCAAAGCATCGTTCTTGTCGCGCCACCCGGAAGCTGGTTTGCGTAGCCGACGCATACGGCGGGCACCAACGCTGGGTCGTTACGGCGCTCAGCTGCGTGAACGGCCAATCACGCGACGGCGACGATCACGCTGGATGCCTTGAAGACTGCGGATGCCGCCTTGCCGCTCGCGAGACCGAGACGATCGACGCTATCGTTGGTGACGATCGCGACGATCTCGGCGCCGCCGGCCGCGCGGATCACGACTTCGGAATTCACCGCGCCTTTCGCAATCGACGACACGGTGCCGGCGATGCAGTTGCGCGCCGATACCTTGCTGCTGTCGACGTCGACCATCACGATCACCGACGACGCCTTGACGAGCGCGAACGCGTTCGTCCCCGCCGCGAGGCCCAGCGACGCGGCGCTACCGTGCGTGATCACGGCGACGATCTCGAGGCCATTGTCGGTACGCAGCATGACTTCGTCGTTGACGGCGCCGGGCTTGACGACGTCGATCCGGCCGCGGAATTGGTTACGGGCGCTGGTTCGCATGAGGACTCTCCGGGAAGTGAGCCGCGCGACGCGCGGCGAGCGAAGGACGAAAACCGCGGACGAGTTTATCGGGAATGCGGGGGCGGCGCGATGTCGGCGCGGTATTCTCCGCAACGGCGATTACGCGTGAACGTCAACGCAACCGCAACCGCAACCGCAACCGCAACCGCAACCGCAACCGCAACCGCAACCGCGACCGCGGAGCGGCAGTAGACGTGACACGCTCGTCGCGCCTTGCCGCCACGCGGATACTTACCGACCCATTGCCGACTTAGCCGCCGCCGCGGATGCTGGTGCTGGTGCCGCCGAGGCCGACGCCGACGCCGACGCCGATGCCGATGCCGATGCCGATGCCGATGCCGATGCCGATGCCGATGCCGATGCCGATGCCGATGCCGCCGCCGCCGAACCC